>JAGRAK010000200.1 GCA_020434645.1 Bdellovibrionales bacterium
TCTTTAAAAGGTTTGTCTTTTCCATTGATCGTCTCCATTAATAAAAGTAGATAAGTTGTCACCCTGGGAGTCAAGACATGAAAATTCTCATCACTGGCGCGACCGGTTTTATCGGAACGTGGGTTACAAAAAGTTTGCTAGACCGAGGTCATGACATTCGAGTTATTTCACGCTCTGGCACCGCTAATTTTCACTTCCCATCTGAGAAAATTGAAGTTGTGCGAGCCGACATCACAAATCAAGACAGTTTAACCAAAGCCTTTCAGGACGTTGATTCAGTTTTTCATCTGGCCGGTCTCATTGGATACTCTCGCGCCATGAGACAACAAATGGTTACGACCAATGTCGTGGGAACTCAAAATGTTGTTGAATCTTGTCTAAAGGCCAGGTGTCGGCGGCTCGTCTACATGAGTTCTGTGGTGGCTATCGGGGCAAGCTTTGATGGCGCATCACCATTGAATGAAAATTCAAAATATGAGCTGCATGATCTTAATCTCGGCTATTTTGAAACTAAACATCGCGCCGAAAAAATTGTATCTGAAGCGGTTACTGCTGGTAAGATCGACGCCGTCATACTCAATCCCTCGACAATTTACGGGCCTGGAGATGCAAAAAAAGGAAGTCGATCTACTCAAGTTAAAGTCGCTCAAGGCAAGTTCCCGGTCTACACTTCTGGCGGCGTAAATGTTGTACACATTCATGATGTTGTGAATGCCGCCTATAGAGCCTGGGAAATTGGACGATCTGGCGAGCGTTACATTTTGGCTGGAGAAAACATTTTAATTCATGATCTATTTAAACACATAGCTGAAGCGGCCGGAGTCCCCCCTCCTCGAATTTATTTGCCCAACCCTGTTGTTCATACTCTGGGCAAAGTCGGCGATTTTCTAGAAACAAAAGGAATCAAAACCCCGCTTAACTCAGAAACAGCATGGACGTCTACACTGTTTCATTGGTTTGATAATTCAAAGGCAAAACGTGAACTCTCCCTTAACCCCACAAGCGCGAAGAAAGCTATCGGCGAAAGCGTTTTATGGATGAAAGAGCATGGGGTTATTTAAATAATGATTCGAGCCGCTCAAGTCATTTCAGTTTTTTTCACTCTTATTGTGGCATTTTTTCTGTGGGTTTTAATGGGCACGCCAAGTGTTGCCAATATTAATAAATGCATCACTACAAAAACTTATAAAGTTTCTTTATGTGATAGCAATCCTCAGTATGCTCGCCTATCTCAGATCAGTCCGCAACTTAAACATATGATTGTCATTGCAGAAGACGCTTCTTTTTATTCACATTCTGGGTTTGACAAGGACGAGTTAAAAAAAAGTATTTCAACTAATCTAAATGCAAAAAAATTAGCTCGCGGTGGATCTACAATCACACAGCAGTTAGCCAAAAATGTTTTTTTACCTTTTAATAAATCTATAATAAGAAAGTTACGTGAGGCGCTACTCACCATCCAGTTAGAAAAAATACTCAGCAAAAACCAAATTTTAGAGAAATATTTAAATGTAATTGAGTTTGGTCCTCACATATATGGTGTACAGTCTGCAGCCAAATATTATTTTAACAAATCACCCTCTGAACTTAATCTGCTAGAGTCTGCTTTTCTTGTATTTTTAGTCCCCAACCCAAAGTCTTACGCTCAATCATTTCGAAATAAAAAACTAACCCCTTACGCCAAGTACCGAATATTAGATCTTTGTTACAGGATGTATCGATTTAACAAAATTACTTTTGCACAATATGAAGAGGCAAAGGCCTTGGTAAATGACTTTCCGTGGACTGATTTAACTACTACGCAGCAAGATGCTCTTAACGGCATAGCCCCTGATAGTGAAGTCCCTACGCTTACTGAAGTTCCTTCTGAAGACAAACCAGATACTGATGAAAGCGTTGAACCTGTAGAACCACCAGAGGAGGTAGAAAATGACTCTCCTGATGGTGAAGTACATGAAAACCCAATCACCACTGATTTGCCGCCCGAATCAAATGAGCCTACGACAACTGAAGAACCATTTGAACAATGAATTATGATATGAGTCGACGCTCAAACCTGGCGGCAGCGAGATTTGTTAAAAATATTCCTGACGCTAATAAATAAATTAAATTAACAAAGAACATAGAATTAAAGTCACCACTTAAGAACATGCGAACGCTCATTAAACCATGAGTTAACGGCAAGCTGTAAGAAAAGTACACTAAAAATTCGGGCAACTGTTGAAGCGGAAAATATGTTCCGCAAAATAACGACATAGGTGTAATTAACCCCGACTGTGAATAAGAGAACCACTCATATGATTTTGCTAGCGTTGATAGCCAAACTCCAAAAGCCGCAAACACCCAGCACATTAAAAAGAGTATCGCAAGCGCTGGTGCAAGTTTAGTTACGGGGACGAGACCAAGCGCTGCCAGTACGATAGCCACTGAAACGCAACTTAAAAATGCTTTGGTCGTAATCCAAAGAATCTCACCAATTACAATTTCATCGGATTCAAGCGGCGAGAGTAAAATTGTTTGATATGTAAATTGTCTGGTCATTTTAGTATATGTTGAATATGTTCCTTCAAAAAACGCTACAAACATCCCGGACGTGGCCATCATTGCGGGCGCGATGAATTGCGCATAAGATTGACCATCTATTTCTTTTACGAAATGCCCAAGCCCATAGCCAAGCGCAAATAAGTACAAGAGTGGTTCAACAAAAATCCATGAAAGTGACGTTAAAACTGTCTGACTAAAATATAAATAGTTGCGACGCCAAACGCTGATTGCGCCCCGACCAAAAGAAGGGAACTGAAATGCATCTAAAGCAAATTGCTTAACGTTTTTATCAATCATTGAGCTCATTCCCTGAAATTTTTAAAAATACATCGTTCAGCGAAGCTTTACGCATAGTAATGTTTGGACTTGATATTTCATTAATAGCATCACGTGGCGTTTGATCCCCTCTTAAAAAGAGTTTAAGCCCTGCGCGCATGACTTGATATACAAACTTGCCCTCGATTTTTTGTATGAAATATTCTATTTCTTTCGGGCTAACTTCAAACTCGATTACTTCTTTGCCAACATGATTGAGTATTAAATCATCAGGGCTACCCTCTGCCATCATTTGCCCATTATTCATAATAAGCAAACGATCGCACAGCACTTCTGCTTCCTCCATATAATGGGTTGTTAACACCAATGTTGTACCGCTTTTTTGCAAAGCTCTCAATTCATCCCAAATCCAACCCCGCGCTTGCGGGTCTAATCCAGTTGTCGGCTCATCTAAGAAAATTAACTTAGGTTTACTTAAGAGGGCTCGCGCTAAAACCAGCCGCCGCTTCATCCCCCCGCTTAATTGTTCAATTTGTTTTTCGGCATGATCTTCAAGCTGCATCATTGCCAAGAGCTCCATTGCGCGATTTCGAATCGTTAACTTTGGTAAACGAAAATAGTTCCCGTAAATTAACAAGTTATCCATTACGCTAAAGTCAGGATCTAACCCATTTTCTTGTGGCACAACGCCAATTAACGCCTTAATTTTTGACATGTGAAGTTTGGCGTTGAGGCCTAATATGTAAAGATCTCCCTCGCTGATGCGCGCACTCCCGTACATCATCTTAAATGTAGAGCTTTTTCCGGCGCCATTCGGGCCAAGCAATCCAAAACATTCACCTTCATGAACTTGAAAGCTCAAACCATTAACCGCATGAAATGAATTATATGACTTAATAAGATTTGTTGCTTCGATGACAGACTTCATACTTAAATTATCAAGAACGCGCCGTCAGGTGGCAAGTCTAGGTCTAGTGATGAACCACACGAGTTGCAGATTTACCCATGCCCACCCATTAAAAAGGCTTCAGCTGATGTGTCCTGCTGCTCGACTTCACGCATATTAATAAAATATTCTTTCGACATTTTCAGAGCCTCTTCAGGGTCTTGAAGTGCAAATATAGTTTTACGAAAATGCGCCGATCCCGGATAGCCGGCAGAATACCACGCCGCCAGTTTTTTAATTTGCAGTCCCACCATGCGAGGTTCATGCGTTCGAGAAAGACAAGACCAGAGAGAACCGAACATCAATTCAAAATCTTTTTCGATTTCATTCATATT
>JAGRAK010000201.1 GCA_020434645.1 Bdellovibrionales bacterium
ACGGTAACCAATAGTGAGTTTGTACTCAATAAGGTTGACGTTAACGGCAGTGCGATCACAAATTCTGGTCATCTGACTTTGACCAATACGCTCTTTTGGCAAAACCGTGCAATAGGTAATGGTACCATCAATTACATCACAGATACGATGTCAAATCCTATCACCAATATGACTGGAGTGACATTTTATGATAACGTTGCGGATCAGGGTGCCATATTAAAAGTCACATCTGCAACGAATCTGACGGTAAATATTAATTACTCTACCATTGTTGAAAACTACAATCTGAGTAGTACTGCTGGCGTCATTGCGGCGGCCGCTAATTCAACGATTAATTTTAGCAATACGATTCTTTCTGGTTCTGCTAAGCTTGGTGGGGCATCGTCGAAACTGCATTGTAGTGCTGGTGCTGGTACGATTGCCTCACTTGGTTACAATTTAACAGATCAGGCTTCAACGGATTGCAATACAAATCAAGGAACAGATATCAACTCAACTGGCGCTCAGATGGATCGCAATCTGTATGGCAACTTTCCGCGCTCGCTACTGCCAGCGCCAAATTCACCCGCTATTGACAATGGTTATGACACCAATTGTCCGGCCACTGACGCGAGCGGAAGGACACGTTTAGTGAATATCCCCGCCCTGGGTTCATATACGTGCGATATTGGTGCTGCTGAAGTTCAGGCGACCAGTTTGCCGCCACGAATTTCATATCAGCGGTCTTGGCGCTCGTATTTGAAAAATCACACCCAAAGCTCGCTCACGCCTGTTGTAAAAGGGACGGTGACCTCATTTAGCATCACGCCAAGTCTCCCTGCAGGTATGAGCTTTAGTACGTCGACTGGTGTGATCTCCGGCACGCCGACAGAAACCAGTACTCAGATCACGTACACAATTACGGCTTCGAATTCAGTAGGTTCATATAGTGAAGATCTCATTTTAGAAGTTTTAGATGGTTATTTGGTGAACACCACAAATGATGAAAATGTCTCGGGCTCATCGAGTGATAATGTTTGTAACTCCTCTGGCGGTAATTGTTCATTGCGTGCGGCTATAGCTGAAGCCAATGGTGTTGCCGGCAAACAAATCATATTTATTCCAAATGGCAACTACGTCATTAGCAATGCTCTGGGTCAAATGCTTGCCAGTGAAACGGTTGTCATGGTGGGTGAATCTATGACGGGCACGTCTATTAATGGGTCTTCGGTTACAAATGATCGATTTTTAGATACCAGTACGGGTATTAATTTATGGGTCAGTGACTTTGAAATTAAAAATTTCACAATAACTAACACGGGTGCTGGGATTTATTTCCGTGGCTTGTATTCGTATGTTTCGCATATGCGTTTTGCCAATAACTCGACTGATTCAGCTTCAGCAGGCGGTGCTTATCGTATGCTCGCATTTAATATATTCACACTCATCGAATACAGTCAGTTTGAAGGCAATACGGCTCTGGGTAAAGGCGGTGGGATATCTTCAGTCGGTAAAGATATAAACATCAAGTATACGCACTTTAAGAACAATACTGCATCAGGCTCGGGTAATGATGGGGCGGGTATGCAAATCAACTCTAACCAGCAGACGTATAATTTGTTGATTGAGTCGTGCACGTTTGAAGGCGGGACAGCATCAAGTGGAGCTCATGGAGGAGGAGCGTTCTTTTCTTTTGGTGGTACGGGCGCCTTCTTAAGATTGAAAAATAACACTTTTTATAATAATTCGGCAACACGGGGTGGTGCACTTTATTTAAATAGCGGCACTCAATGGCTTCTTATAAACAACACCTTTGTGGGTAACAATGCTGGCACAAATACCACCAATGGGGGTGCCATTTGGGACGTGGGTAATAGCGCGAATGTAACTATGAGTAACAATATTTTTTATGATAATAGAAGCAATGGTACACTTGATGATTGCAATAGCAATGATTTTGTAAGTCTTGGCGGGAATATCAGCGGCATGAACGATGGGCATTGCAATTGGGGTGGCAGCGATCAAACAAGTACAGATCCAAAGCTTGCTGATGCTTCTCCAACGCTGGCCAATGGTGGTTACGTGCCGACGATGTCATTACAAGGCACTTCACCAGCGATTGATGCCGGCATAGGTGGATATTGTTCTGCAAATGACGCTCGCTTTGAATGGCGCCCAGTGAAATACGGTGGTAGCGCTAACAAGTGCGATGCTGGTGCTGTAGAAAGTCAATAAAGGTGACTGATCCTGACGGCGTGTCGGGTACTCCGCTCAATTCTACCGTGACCTTAGCGCCATAACAGCGCTAATGAGTATCCTGGACTTGACTCCAAAACACTCATGAGTAAACTGGAGTCATGTCCAAATTGATCACGCGCTATTTAGAGCCCTATATTGAAGAAGACTTAACCAAGAAGATGGTCTTTTTGGGCGGACCAAGGCAAGTGGGCAAAACGACACTTGCCCAGGGGCTCATTCGAAATTACCACGATGGGCACCCGGCCTATTTGAATTGGGATTCTGAACTCGACCGCCATAAAATTAAAAATCGAGATTGGCCGAAGATTGAGCCCTTGGTTGTGCTAGATGAAATTCATAAATTTAAAAACTGGCGAAATTTGGTGAAGGGGTTTTACGATACCCTTAAAAATACACATTCGTTTCTGGTAACGGGGTCTGCTCGTTTGGATCACTTTCGAAAAGGCGGAGATTCGCTACTTGGGAGATACCATTACTATAGACTACACCCATATTCGCTCCCTGAATTAAATTATGCAAAAGGATCTCTTGAAAAGTTGATTAAATTTGGTGGGTTCCCTGAATCTTATGGTGCGGCAGACGAAAGACAACTCAGACGGTGGCACATTCAAAGACTCAATCGACTTATTCGAACTGACCTTAATGGTTGGGAAGACGTAAAAGATCTAGATAAGATTTTTGCACTCGCCGAAGAGCTGCCGAATCGAGTGGGATCGCCACTATCAATTAATTCACTGGCGAATGACATCGAAGCAGATTTTAAAACGATTAAGCGTTGGCTCGGGATACTATCTTCACTTTATTATAGTTTTCAAATAGCACCATTTGGTTCCGCAAAAATTCGCGCCGTCAAAAAAGAACAAAAATTGTATATGTGGGATTGGAGCCAAATCGAAAGCCACGGCATTCGATTCGAAAACATGGTGGCATCACATCTGTTAAAGTATTGTCACTTTATGGAGGATGTTGAGGGGTATAAAATGGAACTTCGATTTATCCGTGATACTGATAAGAGAGAAATTGATTTCGTTGTGCTTAAAAATAAAAAGCCTATTTTTGCCGTCGAATGCAAGCATGGAGATAAGTCCGTATCCCCACATATTTTTTATTATAGAGATAGAACGGCAATACCCCGCTTCTATCAAGTTCATTTAGGCTCTGCGCACAGGCAAGTCGATGATCAAATATCAGTCATGCCATTTGCCACATTTTGCAAAGAAGTGGGTTTGAAATAATTGGTGCAAGGCACCAATTTGAGACGGTCGTCTTGGCCAGCTACCGCCGAAGCGGCACCGCTGTATTTAAATCTTAAAATTACAAAGCCACTCAGAAGCCCGCATCACTTCGACATTATCGGCAGTGGTAAAGTCACGTGTTATGTTTTGCACAAGTTGAATTTGTTTTGGATTTTTAAAATGTTGTTTAAATAACTTAAAATTGGGCGAGACATCAGTGTCTGAGGTTTTCACTTCAATGAGGCTCGCGCGATATTCCTTTGACTCGGGTATGAGTGCAAAATCTATTTCTCGGCCACCTTTGACTTTAAGATAGTGCAAGCGAATGGCAACTCCCTCGGCATCGAGAAGACGGTGACTTTCTTTTAATAAAGCGCAGGCCACGACGTTTTCAAGCTTCGCAGAATCGTTTTCGGCAACAAAACCTGAATCATAAAAATAATATTTAGGCTCTTTTTTTATCGACCTAGAAATATCTTTCGAATAGGGAGTGACCTTAAATATTACAAATAAATCTTCTAAAATATTAAGCCACCGCTGAATGGTTTTGTGGTCTTTCTGTAACTCTATAGCGAATGAATTAATAGAGAGGCAGTTGCCGACT
>JAGRAK010000202.1 GCA_020434645.1 Bdellovibrionales bacterium
ACAATAAATATGTCGAAGCCTTTTATGAGTTAAGAAAGCGCCGAGGAGTATTGGTGGCAGAGGCCGAGCGCCTTATAGCTGACCCTTATTATTTCTCAGCCATGGCTGTAAAAATGGGAGATGCTCATGGGCTTGTGAGCGGCGCCACTAATAACTACTCCACTTGCGTTAAGCCGATTTTGCAAATCATTGGTACCGGACGTAGACGAGTGGCCTCTGGTATGAATATGGTTCTAATTGATGATCGTATTTTATTTTTTGCCGACACCACAATGAATATTGACCCCACTGCTGAACAGTTGGCCTCAATCGCCTTTCATGTTTCAAAAGTGGCGCAATATTTCAAAATTGAACCTAAAATAGCCATGCTCTCTTTTACAAATTTTACGGCCGAACACGCCAATCCCAAAAAGATGCGTGAAGCAGCTGAAATTGTTCGCGAGAAGTACCCTGACCTCATCGTAGACGGAGAAATGCAAGCCGACACCGCCGTGAACGGCGATATTATGAGTCGAATTTTTCCGTTTGGAGATATTAAAGGCGGAGCAAACATATTGATGTTTCCAAATCTCGACGCAGGCAATATTGCGTACAAACTTGTTCAACAATTAAGCGGTGGCGAAGTGCTTGGCCCGTTCTTACTTGGCACTAAAAAGCCAGCCAATGTTTTGCAAAGAACATGCAATGTAAATGATGTCATTAACACTATTGTGCTCACATCTTTAGAGGCACAGGCCTATATGGAGCAATAGTTGAGTAGCTCAAAACCTGTTCAACTCGAGCGCGCTATTATTGTTGGCTGTGGCCTAAAGTCCGATTCATTTTCAGAACTCAAAGAGTCAATGGCTGAACTTGAAGAACTCGCCTATGCTGCAGGCGCAGAAGTTGTGGGCACCGCCATTCAGGTATTACCCAAATATGTCCCGGCAACACTTATTGGCTCAGGCAAAGTAGAAGAAATTAAAACACTACTTGAAGAGACAAATGCCACCCTTGTCGTCATAGATCATTCTTTAGCCGGAAGCCAATCACGAAATCTTGAAGAACTTATTGGCGCGCGTGTGCTCGATCGCGCACAACTGATTCTCGATATTTTCGCCCAACGCGCCCAAACCTATGAAGGAAAACTTCAAGTTGAGCTCGCACAAATGATGGATCAACTTCCGCGCATGGTGGGCGGCTGGCTCGGTTCACATTCTCGACTTGGCGGCGGCATCGGCACCCGTGGCCCTGGCGAAACAGCACTTGAAATGGATCGCCGACGCATTCGCAAAAAAATGGATTTGATCAAAGCCAAACTAGAAGATGTACGCCGTAATCGCGCACAATATCGACAAAGCCGAAAGCGATCTAAAGTTCCAAGCTTTGCTCTTATTGGCTACACAAATACAGGCAAAAGCACTTTACTGAATCGCCTCACACAATCTCAAGTTTTGGTTAAAGATCAAGTCTTTGCAACTCTCGACCCCACAACCCGGCAAGTCTTTCTACCTGAAGTCAATAGCGCTGTTGTGACTGACACCGTGGGCTTCATTAGAAAACTCCCCACCCATTTAATTGAAGCCTTTAAAGCCACACTTGAAGAAAGCGGTGAGGCAGATGTGCTTTTACACGTTATAGATCTTTCATCTCCCTCTATGGAAGCTCAAATGAAAGTCGTTGATAATCTCATTCACGAATTTAAGTGGGAGTCTAAACCTATAATTTATGTATTTAACAAGGTCGACAAATCTCATATTGAAAAACAAATGCGTGTAAAAAAATTTCCGCGCGTATTTATAAGTGCGCTCACCGGCCAAGGGCTTGATAAATTAAAAAAAATGATGAGCGAAGAAGTCAAAAAACTGAGCCAAGAAGTTGAGCTTTACTTTCCGAAAGACAAAGAGTTCAAAATATATGAGCTCGGCAAAGAGGCTCAAATCTCACGTACCGAAAATGCCGCAAGCGGCACCGTCTGCTATGCCTTTCTGACAGAAGGGCAACTCTCAAAGTGGAAAGAATTTTTGCAGTAACCCCGATTATCTAAAGTCGGGGAAGATATCATTAAAGCTAGAAGTTTTATCACCTATGCGATATTCATCATAAAAGATTTCAACATAGTCTGTATCAAATGCGCCACGGTATATACCCATTTTAGGATTAAGATCAGATGTCGCTGTCGGACCAACGACTGACATATCAGGGGTATCGGTGGCGCTTTTGTTGATCCATACCTTTACGAAGCCATCGCTACCAGAAGAAAGTTTTACGTGATACACAAAATCAGTCCATTTGCCGAGTTGAATAGGCTTAACACTTCGCTCTTTTACTGTACCGAAACTAATATTCCAATTGCCATTTCTCATATTAATACCTGATGTGCCGGAGCTTCCTACATAATGCCACTGAATACAGTGTGAATTAACTAATTTCGTATTAATGACGTTTCTATTATTAGTATTGTCGGCCATGTAGATTGAAAAGCTAATCCAATACTCTTGACCAAGTTTAAGCTGATTGCCCCCGGGCGCTTTTAACTCTGAACGAATCTTACCTGATTCTGCCCAAACCCCCCAAGACTTGTCATAAAACATGCGAATTGAATTTTTACCGGCACGTGATACATTTGATACAACCTTCGCAGATTCAGCAACATACCGGCTGTTCAACTCAGTACCCCAACCATCTACATTCTTACTACCAGCTTGAATTGCACCCGTTTCGGCTCCACTAAAGTAAATAATTCCCTTACGTCCCTGGTTGGGCTGCGTTGTTGGTGTCGGCGCAGGCGCTGGTGACGTAATAACCGGGGAACTTTTAATGATCTTCACATACACCGGAGTGGTAGTTTGTGTTGCACTACTTCCGTCAAGACGAGTTAAACGAATTTGAGCTCTATAATAAGCTTGATCATTTTTGATGGTGACGGCGCGAAGAGTGAGTGTGTTTTTAGCTTCACCACTTAATGTTTGCCATGGCCCAGTGCTCTTAGCTGATTTCATCCATATATAGCCATTCACACTTCTAAAGTTCTTAGGGTTGTTGACTATCGCCTTTAAAGAAACATCTTCGCCTTCATAATACCCATCTGATATATTTGAATTGTCAGCAGACTGAATGGAGGCCTTTTCAAGCTCAAGGTCAAACTCAAGTGAATCTAAATCTAACTCTTGGTCTACATCAAAACCATTGTCACAGCCCACGAGGTTGATTGCGAGTGAAATAAAAACGATAGGCCATGCTTGTAACTTTAAAATATTCTTCATCTCACTACCCCCGTGAAAAATGATATGTACATTCATTTCTACTGCATATCAGATGCCAACACTTGCATTTATAATCACTCACGTTTTTCACATTGATACGTAGATACAATCGTCATCGTATAAAATATGTTCGCATAATCTATGTCTCATTTTCACTATGTCTCATTTTAATACGAGGTCTTATGTGAAATGAAAAGAGTTTCTACAGCAGCCCAACATCTAGGCGGCAGCTTCAAAGTACAAATTCACACGAGCCACCTCTACGTTTTTGCTCGCCCCGCTTTTGTCTCAAAGTGAGACAGTGAATGCTTTTTGCATGAGTTTAAGTTCAAGGGATGGGGGCTAGAAAAATGAATTCATTCAAATTCTACATATCAATACTCGGTCTAACAACAGCTCTTCTATTATCTGGCTGTCAAGGCACCTTCTCGACAAACTCAATAGATACAAATTTGCCAGAGGATATTCTCAATATAACTCCTGCTGGTGCTCCCACACCACTTCCAATAAATTTCGGAACCTCACATGCTGCCGCTCGGTACAATCCCTATGGCCCAGTGCAGACCTCATTTGTCGATGGCGCCGTCGATGCCTACAATCTTGGGTTTCAAAACTTAAAAATTTGGGTTGGGCCTGAAATCACACAAGAAAGTTTTTATTATTTATCAGCTAAAGACAGAGAGAGTTATAAAAACTTCTCCTCTACTTTAAATATGACGCCATTTAAAAAAGTATTTGCTCTGCCATTTAAAACACTCATTCTCGTTGCCGATACTCATGCTTATTGGCAAATGACAAATAACGTACTTTCTAAAAGCCAAGAGTCCGA
>JAGRAK010000203.1 GCA_020434645.1 Bdellovibrionales bacterium
GAGCAATTTGCAATAGCACGCGAGGCTGCTCTGCTTTTGAAACTTTAGAAAATGCCCGCTGATAATAACTAATTGCTTTTTCACGATTTGTTTTAGCCTCTACACACTTATGACAATTTTTCTCAATTTCTTCTATTGAAATAAGTCGGGCTCTGTCTGCATAAAGGTCTGCTAAGCGATTAAGAACATTGCCTTCGCTCTTTTGCCCTGAAAGGCCAGATAGTACGAGCTCTAATTTTTGAATCACCATATCATGCGTATGAACATCTAACTTTTCAGCAGAAGCTGAAAACCCGATTGTTAGTGATACTAAAACTAAAGCAAGACGTGATCTCATTACCCTTTATCTCCTTGCAATACTGCAAATTTTATTTTTTTGAAACCAGCTTGTAGGCTTGATAAAACAACAGGATTTAAAGAAGAGTAGTCCGAACGCTTGTCAGCTTGAATAACTATGGCATCAACATCGCCTCGCATCTCAATTAATTTGTCACTGAGATTTTCTAGCTTTACTGATTCATCATTAATTTTATACTGCCCATCCTCTACTCGAATCACTATACTTGCCGACAAAGCCACGCTGTTTTCAGCCCCAGGCAACACCATGTCTTTAGGTATCTGTAACTCTTGGCTGCCGAATGAAGTGGCCACGAGTAGATACACAACTAGTATTGTGAAGCAATCCACTAGTGAAGTTAGCATTAGGCCTGACGACAGTACCTTTTTAAGTTTAATGCCCTTAGGGCGTATTACACCCTGTGACTGAAGCCCAGACTGTATAAAACTTGAATTTAAAATTTGTGATTCCTTTAAGTCCATAGCTCCTACTTTTCAAAATTAAAGTGGTGAAATTCCAATATCTGTAATGTTTTGCTTTTTAAGTTTATCCATAACCTGAATCATATCGTCGTAAGAAGACCCTGGTGCCGGCAGAAGAAGTGCTACATTTAAATTTGGAACTGCTAATTTTAATTTCTCTGCATGCAATTCAATAGCTCGAATATTAGAACGACGACCTTGATTTTTGATTTCAATAAACTGTAAGCTTTGGCTTAATCCATCAACTTCTTTAACGCTTACCTGAACCGTTCCATCATTTTCAAAATGCACCCACATTGAAGGTGGATTCTTGCCTGAATCTGTAGCGTCAGTACCAACAGCTTGAGATAAATCAAAAGTTCCAATCTCTACCCAAACAGTTGTTAATAGAAGAAAACTTAAGCATACCGCTAACACCGATATTACGGGCAGCAAGTTAAGTTCAAAATCTAAGTTCGCGTTACCTTTTTTCATAAATTACACGCTCTTATTTGGACGTGACGGTCGTGACGGAATCGCTTGATAGTTAAAGCTCAACCAATTGAATACTTTAAATGCCGCTTGATTTAAGTCTTCTTGCAAGTGGTTGGTGCGGTTCATTAGCACGGCGTACATTACAAGTGCTGGGATTGCCATGATCAAACCGTAAGCTGTCGTGTTCATTGCAAGTGCGACACCCTTAGTTAAAGTCACAGATTTTTCAACTGCATTTAGGTTCGCCACTGCTGCGAAGGCTTGTATAAGACCAACAATTGTTCCCAAAAGACCAAGTAGTGTTCCGACATTACCTAACATTGAAAGAAAGCCCGTACGTCGCTCTAGTTTTGAATTTTCGAACGCGAGAATTTCATCCATTTTAGCCTGAATTTCTTCACGCCCACCCATATCTTGAGCAGCTTGTGTGCCGGCTAGAATTACTGCTGCTATAGGTTGAGAACGAGACAGACCTCTTGCTTTATTTACGGCCTTATCAATGCGGCCATTTCGAATATCATCTTCAAACATTTTCGCGATGCCCTTTTGATCTTTAGACTTTTGCAAAAAGAGCACATAAACACGTTCTGCAATGATGGCAATCGAGGCAATCTGAACGCCCAATATGGCAAACATCCACACGCCACCTTCACTAAACGCTTTTGCTATACCCGTGATAATTCCGACACTTGAATCCATACTTATTACTCCTTCATATTTAAATCGCGGGCTGACAAATATTGTCACTTTTATCCGCGGGCTTAGAATTCGAGATTATACAAGGCAAGTAAAGTGCCAGCCCCAGCTCAAAGCTGATCAATCTGTAGACATTGATATGAATATTTTATTCAGGGTGGTGACCCTTTTTGCGGCTCAGTGAAAATGTAACTAGTTTGCCAAAAGTTGATTACAGTTATTTTCAGATAGAATACTTAATGTCACCTGATCAGTTGTCTTTTTTAATAGGCTAATTAAATCACTCATCTGAGCATAATAAGGTCTTGTAAAATACTGCTCAGCCAAATGCTGCAACGTATGCGGGCTCGCCTTTTCAATCATCATTTTCTGTAAGTAATGCTTTACCCCAGTGGCCTTTTCATCATAGAGATGTTTAATTATAATAAAATTGATCTCATCGTCTATGTTAGCATCTATAAATTCTTTAATCATAGCCCAGTCTTCTTGAGCGAAAAACTCCTTAATACTCGCACTCGGATTACTTAAGTATATTGACCACTTTGGGAATCTTCTAATCCGTTCTTCTCTATTGGCTTCAAATGCATCCACTACATCCACCGCATCTAATACATCTCTAAACCCAAGTAATTTTAAATTAACATCAATATTCACTTCCATATTCTTTTGAGCCGCAAATATATCTCGAATCAAGGCTTCGTAAAATGGAAGCTCCCGCAACGGGGCTTCTTCCAAAATTTTTCTAATTTCAGATACAGCCGTTTCAGACGGCTGATTGACCAATACTGCGATAAGACGCTTTGTTTTTTCACGATCAAATTGAAATTTTTCTCGCACTGAATCTTTCTGCCATTCCTTCTTTATATTTTGCATATATAGTAAGGCCTTCTCTTTAGATACAAATTCAGTATTATCGTAATCTGTTCGACTGATCGGATGGATCTGACCACCTACAGACGCGAACTGAGTTGATCGAGATGTAAATCGATGCATGTGCTCATAATTTAAAATTTTAACTTTCATCGAGGACGCTTCTTTCTTATTTGCCAAAGCATCTAGCCAAATCAAAAAAGTAAGTGATGAGGGGAACATCGGGTTTAAACTCAATATAAAATGTGTCTTAATATTAGGTCGTGCTTTACGAGAAAATGTGCGACTTATTTGCTTCTCAACTGAGCCATAAAATCCCGTATCTATAAAAACAATTTTTTTTCCATCTCGAAGGCCTGATTCAGTAATGCCATTTTCGTTAAGATACGATTTTAATAATCGACCTTTCATGTTTGCGCGAGAAATATTGAGTAAGTGAATTCGATTTGCCTCTTCGGTTCCCTCTGTTGCTAGTTTTGCAACATCATACAAGTACTCAGAATCA
The DNA here is from genome assembly GCA_020434645.1 of Bdellovibrionales bacterium. Lineage (GTDB taxonomy): Bacteria > Bdellovibrionota > Bdellovibrionia > Bdellovibrionales > UBA1609 > RBG-16-40-8. The sequence continues at coordinate 3,365 of JAGRAK010000203.1, forward strand.
CGTGCTAAAAAATATATATCCTCATCTGGGTAAAACTCTAATAAGCTCGCAACAAATGAAAAATGAGCATTTCGGATTTGAACCCAACTTCGATCGCTATCTAGAGGGTCTGTCTGCAATTGGCTTTGAGCGCCGGCACCTAAAATATTTGGACTTAAAATATCAGGTCTCGTGAGGTAGGACTCCCACCCGTGTGGTATCTGACCATCAGTCCATTTAGCTTGAGCAGAAACAGACCACATCGCTGTGAACAGAACGGCTAAGGCGCTAAAAGTGACAAAAAGAGTCAGCGCATAAGGCAAAATAAAGGCATTCCAACGCCTTAGACTCGATATAATAGGTCTTTGCATACGAACTTCTAGCATAGGATTTTATACAGCAAAAGCCTTGCCGCTGCGGCTAGTCTTAAAAAGGTTACCAGGTACCTTTTTTAAAGGGTGGCCATTTCTGTCTGGAGGGTACGGATTTCGGTTCGTATAGCCTCCTGTTCGCGGCGCTTTTGTGCGATTTGATAATCGACCTGCTGCATGTCGCTCTCAATATCATCTCGAACGCTTTTTGATCGAGCATCCTCTTCAACATGAACAGACTCATGAACACCATTTGCGGTGTGAGTTCGATCTTTAACAATCACATTTGTTTTTGGTGTCATAGCCAACCGGAGTACGAGTTCTCTTTTTTTATTTTCTAAATCTCGAATAGCAC
>JAGRAK010000204.1 GCA_020434645.1 Bdellovibrionales bacterium
CTATTAGTTTTTAGTTTGCCTATAGGCTCAGCGCCGCGTTGTCGTTGTCCGAATTGCGGATCTTTCAAAAATCTGTGTATGGAATAATATTTTCTTGTCTTTGGTCTGCTCCTGCCTCAAATACTTACCAAAGCGAGGTCTGTAATATGCGAAAAATAATTAGCAATGAATTCATCGCGCAATTTCAATTTATAAGACAACATCTTACCAATTTGAAGTCGGCATCGTTGAAACAACAGAACCTCTCTCTTCGTCAGATTATGATCTGGATAGTGACCCTGATTGCTTTAGCAAATCTTGTTACAGTCTTTACTCTTTTGCCAACCCTTGCGGAGCTGCCATTTAATCTCATTTATTACCTTAGCCTGATATTATCGCCAATAATTAATTCATTAGCACTCAATCTACTTTTAGCTGTCGGACTTGGATTTTGGGTCATGCACGATAAAGATTATGTAAAATGGACTGAATGGGTTGAATTTTATTACTTATGTAGATTGCCGGTATTTCTTAGTTCTTTTTTGAGTTTCATACCTGCAATCGGTCAACTCATCACAATTAGCGCCAATGCCTTCAGTATATATTTATTTTATAATGGACTTAAATTTAGATATTGGCATAAAAATCATGGGCATCTATACCTCTGTATAGTAATTTTAGTGTTAATTAACATTTTACCAATGTTTCTTTCGATCAATTCTTCATTTTCGAAACTGTTGCCAAGCGGTATTAATTCTCACGATTTGCATGCACCACAACACGAAAAAGAGTGGACTCCCGAATTGCCCGATAAAATTATAAATCAGATTAATAACACATATAGTGATACAAAAAAGCAAAAGGCGGCGATGCAATTTGCACATGCTCTTTGGCTAGAGCTCAACCCTAACTGGGACAAGCATAAGGACTCAAAAAGAACTTTTCGCGCAATGGATTGTCTCGCTGAGAATAATATGATGGATGACAGCGATCAGATAGAATCCCTTGTGCTTTATAAGTATGAATACGCGAAAATATCGCTAGAGCATGACTCTGAATGGGACGGTCAAGTCATTCCATTTTCCCCGCCAGGTAAAGATGCTTGCGATTAGATTTCTAACCTTGGTTATTACTTGTTTTAGCTTTGCTCAACCGGCAAATGCGAGCACCAGTTTAAAGTGCACTGAAAATCTTTATGTCTTGTTTATAAATGGTGTATTTAACAATCGGCGAAGCGCAAAAAAAAGTCACACAGCACTTCTTGAGTTTCTCAAGGAGTCTGATCTTCAATCTACAGGCCTGAGGTGGACTTCACGGAATACGTATCTTGTGTATAATTATTCAGGGGGATTTTTAGACTTACTTGAAGCTTATAATCAAAAAGAGGGCGAAATAGTTAGCAACTTTTGGCTGTGGCTTACAAAGCTACCCCTTTCCCCAAAGTGGTTTCAAGAGCGATATATCAGTGAAATGCGAAAAATAGATAATACCTCGTCGACATACACAGTTGATCAAGGCTTAGAAAACTTTATAAACGAAATAATAATAATGGGCGGTGGTAAAATTCTAATTGTTGCTCATTCCCAAGGGAATTTTTTTGCCCAAAGTGCCATTATCAGAACACGAAATTCCTTAATAATTAACTGGGAATCCGATCAGCAAAAAGCGCGATGGGTTGCAATCGCGACCCCAACCGCTACGGCGCCCGAAAATAACGCATTTACCACGCTTAAGTCCGATGGCGTCATAAAAGCTATCCCACTATCATTACCGGGCAACATCACTAATACAATACCCAAACCTGGCTTATTTGATCATGAATTCGTTAAACACTACTTGAATGGAGATGGGGCTAGCAAACAAATCCGCCGGCAAATCCGAGATGAAATATCTAAACTATCGTTAATTGGTAAATCAACCAATGATCAAGCTTGCGATAAGTGGTTTGAGAAAAACTACGACCAATCAATAGGCATTAAAGAGTGCATACAAGCCTGTAATACATACCCGATAGACACCAGTACTTTTCATTGCCGACCAACGTGCACGAGCTCGTGTAACTGTAAATTTTAATCCCAATACAGAAATGGTACGCGTGGTCGCCGAAAGGTTATTACGTACCATCTGGGAACTTAAATACCATTTTGGCGTTATTATAAAATACGTCGTTCCAATGCTCTCTAGGTATCGCCTTTTTCACCGCCTCTATGTACGGCTTCATGTGAGTTAAACTCCAATCTGTGCCGAACATTAGTTTTTTGGGGTTTTCACAAAAATGAAATGTCCATCGAATAGGTTTAACAACATACTCCTCAATATCCGCCGGACTTCGCTTAGATAAGTCGCCAATTAAGAACGCTGAAATATCAGCATAAACATTTGAATTTTTATAAACAACCTCAGCTGCGGTCTCAACCCATGGGTTACCAAGATGGGCTATAACAAAATTGATATTGGGGTAAGTTACCGCAACTTCATCAATCGAGAGCGGCTCGGCGTATTTTAACAAAGCATCCTTGGCATAAGTATCACCTGTGTGAAAAACCACGGGAACATTATATTTCTCAGCTAACTTATATAGCGGCAGATAATGCGGATCGTTCGGGTACTGCCGCACATAACCTAAATAAATTTTAATACAGCCGTATTTGTTATTCTTAAGATCAATATCTAGTTTTCGAATGTCGGGCTTCGCACCCGAACCGTAACAATGAATTATATTATGTTTTTTTAAATCTTTATAATCACTTTGGGTTCTGTTGGTGTGAGCTACTGCCCCCACCACATTATTAGCTTTCATCTCATCCAATAAAGACGCTTCGCTATCTAAAACCCCACTGTCTTCATCACGATCACCTGAAAAATGAGTGTGAATATGAGCATCAATAATCTTAAAATTAGCGGGCTCTTGATCACGTGTGAAATAGGCACATCCTGTAATTAAATTTAAAAGTAAACCAAATTTTAATAAGTGAAACATTTTCATTTGAAAAGCCCTCCTACCAGGCGCTATTTGTGAATAGATTATGCGACTTTAATATCAAATAATTGCTCCCGTCACTCAGGTTTGACGACAGAAGACGCCCCAGGCTAATTTCACCCCTCTTATACTTGATACATAACCGGGGGGATATGTGCTCAAATTTGTTCGTCTTGTTATACTGACGTTGATTCTTCAAATTGCCTTAATTTCAAATGCTTATGCCCAGTTCTTTCTTCACGACGAAGCTCATCTCTTTGTAGATGCTGCCGTCAAAGCCCGAACAATCGGAATAGAAATTGAGTTTGCGGGCGTACCTGACGACGTAACAATTCGCCTTATAAAAAAGCACTTTGGTGGACGCGGGTCTCACTCTGACGAGGAGAATATGATTCTTCTCTTCAACACCAAAAGTGGACCAGTGAAGCTTAAAGTCGAAGGCAGTGCGTGGCGCTTTGAAAGCTCGGGTCTAGAAAAAATTCACGATGCTCAGCTCGAAGAAGACTATAAAATGGCTCCCCGAGAGATTGTCCTGCCGCCACTACGCTATGAAGATCTCCCTAAGGCTCAAGCCCTACTCGATGACTTAAAAGCGGCCGGAGCACAAGGAACAAGTCCTGAACTGGCCATTTCATTACAAGCCAACATACAAATGGGTGACTTGCTAGCCTCACAAAAAAACGTAGACGACTTAGTTAACCTTATGCGGGTTTACTTTAAAAAAGATCATATAAAACAGTCTCGTGCATTATTAAATATCCCAGAGATTCGACAAGAATTTCTGCAAGACCTCTCCCCCGGATTTATGAAAGTGCTGGAGAATCCTAACTACAAACCAACAGCGCGACGACTTTATGATGACTTTATGTACCGCCAAAGCCTTGAATTGCTCGGTCATAAAAATGCCTGGGTATTACCGATATCCGCTGTGCGCAAACAGCTACTCGAATATGATCGAGATTCAATTGTAGTTCAGCGAGTTGTTAAAATGTCAAAGCTACGAGTTTCAAGTCTGTTGCTCGATGCATTTCGAGAAGACCCGCTGAGCCAAGTTATTATTCGCTCTGAATGGGCGCGACCTGCACCCATAGTGGAATTTCGCGAGTA
>JAGRAK010000205.1 GCA_020434645.1 Bdellovibrionales bacterium
CTTCTTTATATCCACGCATCCCAAAAGAATCGCTCATTGGTCGACTTAGGTCAAATAGTCTGGTTTTTCACAGGCCTATTAATATGTTTAAACTGGGTGTTCAGTTTTTACCTTCAGGTGCCACTGGTTTATTAGATGAAAAGATTGTTTTGCAAAACTCCACTGAAGCTCACGTTGAGATCGCTAAAGAAGAGTCAATTCTTTCGGTTTTGACTCAAAGCCAGTTTATTTTGACTGTATTTTCTTCTTTTATGCTCGGCTTTGCTCTACAGCTGGCTCTTCACTGATTCAGAGTTAGAATAATACAAAAATATTTTTATACCGGCACTTGAAAATCACGTAAGACTTGATTGAGTGAGGTCTTTTTATCAGTAGACTCTTTGCGTACGCCAATAATGAGAGCGCAATTGACATTGTATGTCCCGCTCGGAAAACTTTTGGGTTGGCTGCCCGGTATAACTACTGAATTTTCGGGCACGACCCCTTTATGTTCAACCGGGTGAGTGCCTGATACATCAATAATTTTTGTAGAAGCTGTAAGTGTAACACCAGCACCAAGGACTGCTCCTTTTTTGACTTGAACCCCTTCTACAACAATCGACCGGCTGCCTAAAAACACATCATCTTCTATTATCACAGGAGCAGCCTGCAGGGGCTCAAGCACTCCGCCAAGGCCGACTCCTCCTGATATATGAACGTTTTTACCCACTTGTGCACAAGACCCAACCGTTGCCCAGGTGTCGACAAGGGTGCCTTCGCCCACATAGGCGCCAATATTCACATATGAGGGCATTAAAACAGCACCTTTTTCAATAAAGGCTCCATAGCGAACTAGCGCATGAGGCACAACTCGAACCCCTTCTTCGCCAGTCCATTTTTTAAGAGGGATTTTATCAAAAAAATTCAAGTCGCCCGCTTGAATAACAGCCATTTGCTTCACTTTAAAATAAAGCAAAATCGCTTTTTTTACCCACTCGTGAACAATCCAAGTGCCGTTTGAGTGGGTGGCCACGCGAAGAGCGCCAGTGTTAATTTCGTCTATGGCTTTTAGTATATCGTTTTTGTGTGTATCGGTAAGTGAGCTTGATTGATAGGCCTCATTGATGCTGTCTTGTAAACTGGTCGACATTAAAATCTCCCTTCAGTGACTTTTAGGGCTTCTAAAATTGCGGGAATATGTATTTTTTGGATGGGTTCGTGTGTGAGGCCACGCTCAATTTCATAAGTAAGGGTCGGAATATTTCTTTCAAGTCCGCAATAGGTGCCCAGACAACCCGGAGTGGGGTAGCCGATATCTTCTTCAATGCTGTAGCCGGTGAGTTTTGCCAGCACTTCAGCTTCTGGCCGGCAGGCACCGTTGACGTTTAAAAGAGGCTTCCACGAGTGAAGGCTAATTATGAAACTCGGTTTATTTTCATTGATCCAGGTGACTAGTGCTTTATTTTCAGGCTCTGAGTTGGGCTCGATGCCGGGAAAATACTTTTCTTCTTTTACGTCCCGAGTCCAATCTTTTGTCGGCAAATTGCGATTGAGATCTACCCCGCGTGCATTTTTACGACTTTGAGTCATGATTCCGTCTAGATTAAACTGCGGCACCACCGTGATTCTTAGATTGTAGGTAAAAGACTCAAAGAAGTGTTGGATAAGGCCTAGGGCGGCAATAACGCCTTCGGGCTCATTGCCATGGACGCCGCCAAGTATAAGGACTTGTGATCCGGAGCGGCCGAATCGATATCCGAGCATAGGTAGGAGCGTTGAAGTTTTTCCAAACTGAAATGTGTCCAAATTTTCTTCGCCTTGTGATAGGTTACGGCCTATGAAAACAAACTCCTCTATCGTGGTCAAGAAATTCGGTGGAACATCCGTGGGTTCAGTTGAACGCATTGAAAATGTTGCAGAACGGGTGATGGCCGATCAAAAATTAGGTCAGATGCCTCTTATTGTGGCATCAGCCATGTCTGGTGAAACCAATCGGCTTGTTAAGATGGCAAATGAGCTCGATCCCTACTATCGAGGCCCAGCTTACGACATGCTTCTTGCCAGTGGTGAGCAGGTCTCTATTAGTCTGCTCGCTATGGCTCTTGAAAAGCGTGGAGTTAAGGCTGTACCTCTACTGGCGCATCAAGTTGGCATTCAAACCGATACGATTTTTTCTAAGGCTCGAATTGTGAGTATCGACAATAAAAAACTATTATCTTACTGCAGTAGCGGTGTGATACCGATTGTGGCCGGATTTCAAGGTGTAACAAATGGAAATCAAATCACAACACTCGGTCGTGGCGGCAGTGATACAACGGCTGTAGCAGTAGCTGCAGCTCTTGGTGCCGAGCAATGCGAGATTTATACAGATGTTCCGGCTGTTTTCTCGGCTGATCCAAGACTTGTCCCAAAAGCACGTGAACTGAAAAGCATTTCATTTGAAGAGATGATGGAGATGGCTTCTCTTGGCTCTAAAGTCTTACACTTTCGTTCGGTTGAAATTGCCGCTAAATATAATATTAAAATCCATTTGCGCTCATCTTTTGAAAAAAGAGAAGGCACTTGGATCTTGCCGGAGGTTCAAATGTTAGAAAATCCAGTGGTGTCATCAGTAACTCATGATGCCTCAACAGTTGTGATGAAACTTTATCCTGTGCCAGAGGGGGTTGGCTTTTTATCTGATCTGTTCACAGAGCTTGCTGAGAAAAATATTGTTGTTGATATTATCACACAAAGTCTCGGTGATAGAGGGCAAAGGCTCAATTTCTCAATTCATGAAGAAGATCTTCCGCAAACAGAGATTATTGTGAAAAAACATGTCAAAGATGCCTCTCAGCTCGAAATCATGAGGGACATGTCAAAAATTTCAGTCATTGGGGTGGGAATGAAAAATCACCCAGGAGTAGCGGCTCGTTTTTTTCAAATATTTAAAGCGCAAGATGCGAAAGTTCATCTGGTGACAACTTCTGATATTAAAATCAGTGCAGTTATTGATAAAGACAACTTAAAAAGGTTAGCTGAGGCTTTGCATAAAGAGTTTGACCTAGATGCATGATTATACTGATTTTTTAAAAGACTACTCTTCGCCCGTATATATATACGATTTAGATGGTCTTAAAAAACGAGCTGAGTTTTTCAAAAGCCATATGCCTAAAAATGGCGAGGCTCATTTTGCCATGAAGGCCAACAATAACCCTCATGTTCTTAAAGTTTTAAAAGATTTGGGTTACGGCGCCGATGTCGTCTCTCTTGGCGAACTAAAACTCGCAATTGAGAGTGGTTTTTCTCCTGAAAAAATTGTTTTCTCAGGCGTTGGCAAGTCTATTAAAGAAATTAAAGGAGCACTTGAAGCCCAGATATCTCAAATCAATGTTGAGAGTTTAGCTGAGCTTGAGCGAATTGTTGAGGTCGCTAAAGAAATGAAGGCAGTCGCGCGCGTCGCGTTTAGAATGAATCCAGACGTTGATGCTGATACGCACCCTTATATTCGAACCGGGTTTCGCGACAATAAGTTTGGTATTGATTTTTCTGAAAGCTCAGCGCTCTTAAGCATCATTAAAAAAAACAAAGCAGCGGTTGAGCTTTGTGGTCTAACTCTGCATATAGGTTCACAACTTCGAGAAGTGGCGCCTTTTCAGGCGGCAATTGAAAAGACACTAGAGCTTTATAAAAGTATTCAGTCTTCGGGTCTAGCCCTCTCTACTTTTGATGTTGGAGGGGGAGTGGGTATTGACTATAGTAGTGGCGAAATTGAAAAAGACAATGAACTTATAGTTTCTTACATGAGCACCGTAAAAGGTTTACTAGAAGATAAGGTTGAAAGAGTTTATTTTGAGCCTGGTCGAATACTCACTGCGCGTTTTGGTGTGCTGCTGACAGAAATTCAGTACATAAAGCGTACACCTCATAAGAATTTTATTATAGTCGATGCAGGAATGCATTTACTCATGCGGCCGAGCCTTTATCAAGCCTATCATCGCATCGAGCCTGCAGTGAAGAGCGAAAGCCCAAATGAGGTATTTGATGTTGTCGGTCCTATATGTGAATC
>JAGRAK010000206.1 GCA_020434645.1 Bdellovibrionales bacterium
GATATTAAAAAAGAAATCAAAGTGGGACTAGGTCGTTTTGGTCCATATGTTGTTTGTGATGGAGACTATCGGTCTGTACCGCGCACAGAAGATCTTTTTAGTGTGGATTTAAAGCGCGCACTGGAGCTATTTGCTCAACCGAAGAAAACACGCGGACGCTCAGTTCCTTTAAAAGAGCTTGGGCCACATCCAGTTTCAAAGGCCGCCATTCAAGTGTTGAATGGGAAGTATGGTCCCTACATTAAGTGTGGCAATGTGAATGTGTCTTTGCCAGAGGGGACTACTCCTGAAAAAATTACACTGAAGGCCGCACTTGAACTTCTCGCCAGTAAAAACCCCAAACCTGAGAAGACAAAATCAAAGCAGGCTTAGGTTTCGGGAATTGATATTTGAGCCAATACAGTACATAATGCCCCTCGTCGTTCAATGGGGGGCAAGCCGTTGTTAGATTTATTTCGCAAAACACGTCAAGAGAGACCCGCTAAGCAGACTCAGCTCGAGCTGGGGCTGTCACGTCCGCGAGAGTCAGATCGTAATTATGATAAAGGCGGTCGGAGTTTCTATTTTTTTGATTTTGACGACAATATAGCTGTGCTCTCAACCCCAATATTGATTTTTCATAAAGAAACTAAAAAAGCGATGCGCCTCTCAAGTCGCGAATTTGGCGAGCAGAGCGCGTACATTGGAAAAATAGGCGTATACAAAGATTTTGAAGTGAAGTTTGAAGATGATACCGGAAGTTTTCAATATTTTCGCGATCGAGATATGAATGTATTGGAGAAGCTCTTGCGCAAAAAACAAATTTTTGAACAAGATCTAAGTTTAGCCCTCGGGTTACCTGAGCATCACTGGCAGGGGCCTTCATGGAATTGTTTTTATCATGCTGTTTATAATCAACGACCAGTTTCATTAATTACAGCACGGGGGCATCATCCCCGAAACTATTAAATCTGGAATTCGCTTAATGGTTGAAGAGCGTCACATACCACATGAGCCCAACTATTTAGCATTGTTTCCGGTGAATCATCGCATTATTCGTCAGCAGTTGGGCAAGGGGCCTGAGGTTTCAGTGGCAGAAATGAAGCAGGCGGCAATACGTGAATCGGTGAATTCAGCATTTGAGCTCTATGGATTTAACGAGCATCATCGCTTCGGAATGTCAGACGATGACCCGCAAAACGTCGAGTTGATTATTCGAGAAATGTCTCGACTAAAGAGAGAGTATCCTCAAAATTCTTTTTTTGTATTTGATACATACAAGGGGCAGTTCATTCGTCGAGAAGTCTTTGATGGGCATACCCGTGATGAGGTTGTAAATATGCAACATCAGCAGCTGGCACTGTTTTAGTGGCAGCTGAGAATCTAACACTTCGCTCCAACTGCGTATTGCTCAAGACTCGAGCACCAAATACTGTTAAAATCTAGCATTGATCACAGAGGCGTGTTGGAAGGAAAATGATGAAAATACATCTTAAATTTACGTGGGTGCTTTTATTTACTTTATTATTCAGCGGATCTAGCTGGGCGCTTGATTTGGCATGTCCACATTTAGTGCCAATTCAACAGAGATTTTTATCACGCCACGTGACCTATTCGAAGTTGAACCGCAATCTCGAAGTTAAAACTGTCGATCAGTTTATTAAGCACTTAGATCCTTCAAAGATTTATTTTACGCAAGCAGATGTGAACGGAATTAAAAAATCTATGAACGGCATTTTTAATAAAACAAAAAAGGGTGATTGTTCGGCAATACTCGCAGCCTATGCTTTGCTGAAAACCCGTGTGAAAGAGAATGTTGATCTGGCCAAAGCTTATTTAGGTAAGGATTTTAAGTTCAACCCAAAAACAAAATTAATTTTAGATTCTAAAAAAAGATCTTTCGCTAAAGATAAAAAAGCAGTTCAGGAGTTTCAAAAAAAATATATTCAGTTGCAAGTCGCCAACTACATTGCGACAGATGTGAAAGAAGAAGAGGCTCGCAAAAAAGTACTAAAAAATTATGAGCGCTCAGCAAAGAAAATGGAAGAGGATAAAACCGATGACGTGCTTTCAAACTACTTAGACTCTTTTGCATCAGCACTTGATCCGCATTCAACTTACTGGTCAAAAGATGCTTTTGAAGAATTTGAAATATCAATTCGACTTTCACTTGAAGGAATTGGCGCGACGCTCAGTTCAAAAGATGGTTTCACAACAATTGAGCAACTCATACCAGGTGGATCTGCTGCAAAGTCGGGTTTGTTACAGGCAAAAGATAAGATTGTAGGTGTAGCTCAGGGTGAAGAGGGCGAGTTTGAAGATGTGATTGACCAAGAATTGCGAGATGTTGTTAAGCGCATTCGTGGTAAAAAAGGTACAAAAGTTCGTCTTAAAATATTAAGGCAGGCCGACAAGGGCACCAAAAATTTTGAGATCACTTTGGTGCGCGACAAGATTAATATCGAAGATGAAGCCGCTTCAATTTCTTATCATGAGCGTGAAATTAACGGTAAGAAGTTTAAAATTGGGCTACTGAACTTGCCGTCGTTCTACTCTGACAACAGAGCGCTTGGTAAGTCTTCAGCGTCTGACATGAAGAAAATATTGCGTGAGGTGCGAGATCAAAATGTTGATGCATTGGTTCTAGATCTTTCATCAAATGGCGGCGGTTCACTTCAAGACGCAGTTGAGATCGCCGGATTATTCTTCAGAGAAGGTAATGTTGTGAAGCAGTCGAGCCGCGACCCGAATGGTCAGGTGACGCTCTTTGATAAAGACCCAATAGTGGATTACGCAGGTCCACTTGTGATTCTGACCAGTCGTGTGACAGCGTCAGCTTCTGAGATTGTTTCAGGTACACTAAAAGACTATAAGCGTGCAGTCATTGTGGGTGCCGACCACACTTTTGGTAAGGGCACCGTTCAGGCTGTTGAAGATCTTCCGCAAAAATTGGGAGCATTGAAAACCACTATTGGTCTTTATTTTATTCCGGGCGGGTATTCTACTCAGCATATTGGGGTTGTTTCGGATATTGAGTTGCCGAGTGCGCTATCTACAGAAGATATCGGAGAAAAAACTTTAGATTACTCATTGCCTCAGAAAAAACTAAAGCCGTTTCTTTCAGGGGAGGCTTATGTGCCAAGTGGACCCGGAAAATGGAATTTAATAGATAAGAAAACTATTGAAAAACTCAAATCATCGAGTGCATTGCGAGTGGCAAAGAGCGAAGACTTTAAAAAAGTGAAAAAAGATATCGCTAAAAATAATGCGCGCGATAAAAATGGTGAAATTGAAATTGGCGATTTCTTAAAGGATCGAGAAGACTCTACAAAAGAGTTTAAAGAGGATGAGGGCAAAACGTACGAAGAGAGTAAAGTCGCTCGTAAAGAGCGTTACCTCAAGCTTGGCGACATTTTGGAGGCGATGGATATTGCAGCCGAGCTTGCGTTTCTAGAAGGTAAGGGCGCAGATCTCAAAATAGGTGCAAAAGAGACTGGTAAAATCGGCGGGAGTCAGGTAAATCCGAAATCTAACAATTAATCGGATTCGAGTATTAACGCACTATGTCTGGAACTAAAAAGAAAGCTGCTAAAAAACTCACTAAAAATGTGAATGCGGGGTCGCTGGGGTTACCGGCCGACCTTTGCCTTCAGATGCTTGATTTGATGATCAAGTCTCGAGTTCTAGAAGAGCGCATGATTAAAGTTTATAAGGCAGGCGAGTCTTATTTTTGGATTGGTGGGCCAGGCGAAGAGGCCTGGGGCGTTCCGCTTGGTATGCAGGTGAATAAAGGTCGGGGGCATGATTATGACTACCTTCACCTTCACTATCGTTGTGCGCCCACTCTCGTCGCAATGGGCATGCCCTCAATTGATGCTATTCGACTGATGATGAATCGCGCCACTGATACTTCAACTGGCGGGCGAAATTTTTCAAATCACCATTGTTATCCTGAGTGGAATGTTGTGCCGGTTTTTTCACCAATTGAGGTTCAGTACCAAATGGCTATTGGAACCGCCTGGGCTCAGCGCCGTGAAAAAGCAAAG
>JAGRAK010000207.1 GCA_020434645.1 Bdellovibrionales bacterium
GCCCATCTAAATATCCGGATTAGGCAATATTTTTGATTTTAAGACTGAGCTCCGGCCGGATATTTTTTGCGGGCTCTAATTTATGGGGGCACTGCCCCAGTACATGCCTTGCAATCATGCCTCGTCATGAAAAAACAACTTTCTCTTCTACCAAAAGTTATGAAGTCTCACGGTGGCTCCCTGGCCATAGGCAAGCGCCGAGGTGCTCGACCACTCAACCCAAAGCAGTCCCATCATGTCACTCTTAAATCACGGCATGCAGTGGGCGGGCGGTGCCCCTCAAAAAAAACCAGGCTGCCGTAAAAATCAAAGAAAGTTCTGGAGTTACTTAATATTTTCAAGAATTGTCAGTTGGGGTAGAGAGTTCAAAACTGTCATTCGATACGTGCAAAAGAACACATTAGAGGCACTAAATCTTATCGCCTATCAACCGCGAAACAAAATGAGCCTAATTAAAAAGCCTACGCATTACTTCAGCGGGGCAAAGCGGTTATTCAACAGCAGCTAATCCATAACTTAACCCCAAACTTTACCCAATTATGTGCGCTTATTATTTTCTAAGACTTTCATAAGCGGCAAGAACGATTGAATCGTTGTCAGTCACGGCCGTTTTGAGCTCAAATATTTTCTCGACGACTTTTTCATAACTAACTTCGCAGCCGTCTTCTTTAAGAAGTGTTTGCACATAACGAGAAGCCCGATCAATAAGCTTACCATTTGTGGGGTACACCCATGTCATAAGATTACTCTTATAGCGATCAAGTAGACCCATAACCAAGGTTGAATGTGTATTTAGTAGCATCTTGAGCACTGTGTGCTCAAAGAGCGCCGTGCTTTCAGCCGGCCAAAGAAGTCGCATCTCGACATCTTGTAGGCGCCACAGTAGTGAGTTTTCATGGCGAAATATCTCAAAATCAGAGTGTTCAGCGTTATTTGTTAACGATTTTCTAAATTCGCGAGCGCCATCTGAGAAATCAAAACCCTGCATATATTCATCATTTGTTCTCGCATCAACCTCTGACCAATTCAGAGCGCGAGGTGCGCGCCCTAATAAACTTTGCCAGGCATCACGCGGCGACTTAACATTCGGGATCGCAATGTAACAACGTGATGGTTTTAGCTTTAAAAGTTTTGTCGCCCCTTTATGACTAAACGGCGTGAGTGAGAATGTGGGAGCGCGTTCAGTGGTATCGGTGAAAACAGTGATCGCGTAATCACGAACACAGTAGAGGATATAACGACTTTCTAAATACTCTCCTGATTCAAGCTTTATAAACGGCACCAAAAACGACACTGCATTTTCTTGCAGGTAAGATTGCATGACTGTCAGCGTTTCTTTTAATTTTTCTGCTGAATCTTCTGACAGCAATGCAAAGCCAATAGCGAGTTGTAAAACCGTTGAGGCCTGCATACGAGTGCTGCCGGTTAAAGACATATTGCCAACACACAAATTAATTTTATGAATACCTGAATTTTCTAATACTCGCCGTGACCGCTCAACGTTTTGAACGAGCAATTCATCGGGGTTGCAATATAAAAAATACGGCTTCACTTTTGAAATTTGAGCCGCGGCCTCTGTAGCACCTATAACATAGGGCGTTTCACCACCCTCTGTTGGTGAAATAAGCAGATCTTTTTCGCCAAATCCCAACTCACGTAAATGACGTTCACCATACTCCGGAAAATCTTCAAACCCCTCCAGTGAGTGTACAAGGGCTACATCTCCCCCCGCCATGAAAGCAGTGACATCTTCACGACCAGGATTTTGTTCACGATAAAGAGATTCAAGAGTCATTGAAAGGCGGCCGGTTGCGCCACAACCACATAAGAATACTCGACCACCATTTTTAAATGTGGCCTGAATTTCTTTTCGTAAATTTAAAATTTCAGGTATTTTTAACTTTAGTTTTTCTAAAGCGTCGACATCGACACCCACTAATATTTCGATGGCCTTTTCGAGATCATTTTTAACGATATCTGACAAATGCACGGTTTTTGGATTCGGCTTTTCTGTCTCCAGAAATCCAAGCTGAAACTTTTTACCGGTTGCCAAAAACTCTGCTGCTGAATTCATAGGGCTATTCTCATTCTATTGTGTTTAACCTCCCCATATTCAGCGGTCAGCATCAGTATTTCAAGCTTTTTGATAGTTTATATTGCACTAAAGACCATCCTCTTTTAAAAGAAACAGACCCAGCCGTCTTCAACCAGCTCCATTGGGGTTACCTGCATGAAAATCAACCTTCAAATCTTGAGTACTTTAATTATTTTATGGCCGGGCTTCGCTTTTTCAGAGTCAAAAAAAGACAAAAATCTAGAAATTGCCCAAGACGTGCGCACCGAACTCCGCGCCATTGTCGACGATATCGATGAACTCATTGGTGGCACAAGAAGCGACGACAATCGCAGCTCTAGCACACTTCGCCTAAAAGCCACTGACGCATCGTCAAAATACACCCCAGATGAGCCCCCTTCTTTTGACATCAACATCACTTTAAAACTAGGCAAAGTTGAAGCCTGGAAGGACGACATTAAAAATTGGACTCATGCCAAAACTCAAAAATGAAAGGGCGAATTATCACACAAAATTGAATCTGAGGTGGAGACAAACAGTCGAGTTCATATGGTAAAAAATGAAAAGCTGACTCCTGATAAAACGCGCAAAGAAAAAGACCCCTGGAAGTTTAGTTTTCAAAATCGGTTTACCTTAAAAAAAGATTCGATTTTTAAAACGCATGCAAGGCTCCGCAAAGATTTTGAATACGAACATATCATCAATACCTTTGCCATTGATGGAGCTTGGTCTGATGAAACCAAGTGGGAGACAAATGGCGAGCTCGTTACAAACACTCACGTAACCAAAAAATGGGCGCTTAGTTTCGGTAATTTCGCCCGGTGGGGTCTTACCGATCACAAAGTCACCAGCCAGCATGGCCCAAGTTCTTCTTACATGCTGAGTGACAAAGAAGTGTTATCACTTAGCTACACGGCCAACTTAGCATTTATTGATAACGTATGGTGGGCTGATTCTTATTCGATAAGTGGCGGCTATAGGCTTTCAGCATGGCATAATGTTCTCTATGCCTCGGTGAACCCATTTTTAAATTATGCAAGATCCAATGGGTTTCGCCAAGACCCCGGCATTTCAGCAGCTCTAGAGGCTGTGTTTTAAAAGACGATTAAATTATAAGTTATTTCAGCTAGTTATGCGTTTGCGGCCATCCGTGCTGTCAAAATCTATTATTACTGCTTAACAAATTTTGGCACTCGCAATATCGACACTCACCCAAACACTCCAGCTCCAACACACTGCCTATGCCACGGCATACAGTGTGCAACCTAGACAATTTTAATCCGCAGGAGAACAAATGGGATTACGTCTTTTCATTTTTGCTGGCATTTGCCTCAATGTTTTAATTAGCACAATTGCCAATGCTGAAACCACCTACGATCCAGTATTTGGCACAAGCCCTATACCCATTACTGACCAGGAGCTTGTGGAATTTTCTGTATATGGAGCAAGCCAATCAGGAACGACACAAGCAAAACAAGGAATGTATTATTTTTCTGAAGTGCTGAAAGCCAATAGCCGAGCACTTGAATACGGAAAATATGAAGAAGGTGTTTATACTGGCGAAATCTACTACAGCAAAAAATATGAAGATATGAACTTCGATGAGTATTCAAAAAGCATTTCAAAAACTTTGGATATGGCCGGCAAAAGGGCTGCTGATGATATCAACCCACAAAATTTAAGCAACTCGGGCAAAGTACAATTTACTAAAAATATGATTTCAATACTACCTACACTCATTGGGCCGACGGGCGTCGTTGCAAGTGCGGCTACGCAAGCTTCTGTTTCATTTTTTACCAATTTGGCTCAAAAATCCGCTAAAGAACTAGAAGCCACCCCAGATGCTGAAATTTTAGGTCACACAGTTGCCATATGGGCAGCCATTGGCCGAAGCAACTCCCCCTTGGCGCCG
>JAGRAK010000208.1 GCA_020434645.1 Bdellovibrionales bacterium
CTCAAGAGGATCCTAGAAAGTGGTTTCGTAGTCGCTTAGAATATGAATTTCATTTTGCGCCTGATCTCCCAGTTGTCTTTACTAGTGCTGAAACTAAAGCTGGTTTAGAAGAGCTTCTCGATGAGACGATTCGAATTTGGAAGAAAATGCATCTTAAAATTTCGACACGTGAGCTGAACGATTTTTTCTATGATGTTATTCGTCAAGCTCCTTCTCCGGTTTATCAGACGACAAATGTTAAATTTTACTATTGCACCCAAACTGAACAAAAGCCGCCGTGCTTTATTGCTTTTGCCAATCACCCTGATGGCGTCACGCCAGCGTATCGTCGTTTTTTAATTAAACGCATCCAGCATCAATGGGGGCTTCATGGAGTACCTGTTCGCGTATTTGTCATGAAGAGCAGCTGATGAGTCGGCGACGCGGAACATGGGCAACGCGCTTTGGTATTTACTTCGCAGCCATTGGTTGTGCCTTTGGTCTGGGTGGGCTGTGGCGTTTTCCGTATGTTGTATCTGAAAACGGAGGCGGAGCCTTTGTTGTGCTTTATTTTTTTCTACTTGTTGTTATTGGTGTCCCACTTCTTATCGGAGAATTACTTATTGGTAAAGTCACCCGTCGCGGGGTGATGGCTGGGCAGCGGCAGTTAACTGCGCAGGCGCAATCTCGAGGACTAGATGGTAAATTTAGACCGCTTTTAAAATCAATGCCGTATCTGGCTCTTCTTTCAGTGTTCGCCTGTGTGGTCATTTTAGGTTATTACTCAGTGGTCAGTGGTTGGGTTCTTCATTTTATGATGCAGTTTTGGGCTTTGCCATTTAGCAGTGGCGCTGAAATGCAAATGATTGAGTCGATGCCTAAACTTAAATCTTCAGGGCTTATGCAGATGTTACTATCCACTGCGCATATAGCTGTTGTTATAGTCATTGTTGCTAAAGGTGTGGAGGACGGCATTGAGAAGTGGGTTGGTTTTATTATGCCCATCTTCGTCGGAATTTTATCGGTACTTGTATATCGGTCGCTATCTATGAGTTCTAGCACAGATGCCTTACGGTATTTTTTGTATCCAGATTTTTCTCAGCTGCGGTTAGAATCACTCGGTGCGGCCATAGGGCAGCTTTGTTTCACGCTGAGTATTGGGCTGGCCACAATGGTGACTTTCGGTAGTTATTTGAAAGACGACTCACTTGTACCGCAAACTGGATTTCGAGTGACAACTCTTGACGGAGCAACAGCTATAATCGCAGGACTTTTGATTTTTCCGCTTGTTGTGGGTGGCGCAACAGAATCACGTGGCCCAGAACTACTTTTTCAGACTGTGCCGCAGTTTTTGCTCAGCATAGACGGTGGTACAATTTTTGGGATATTCTTTTTTCTTTGTCTGTATTTAGCTGCACTTGGTGCAAGCATAAGTATTTTAGAAACAATTGTGGCCAATATTTGTGAAAATTCAAACTTATCTCGCGGTAAAGCCAGCCTCTTTGCAGGCCTTGCCGCCGTGGGCGCGAGTGTTTTGCCGGCACTTTCATCGTCATCGCTTAGTCATATTCAAATTCGTGGGCATGGTCTTTTAGAAATTTTTGATATTGTCTTAATCAATTGGATAGTGCCCATATCAGCTCTTATGTATAGCCAAATTGTGGTCTATGAGGTTGGAGAAAAAACTAAGCGAGACGAGTACATTGGGCAAGAGGGCGCGGCTATGGAGTTTCTTTATAATCAATGGCGCTTTGTGATGAAGTGGGTTGTGCCGCCAGTGATTATTTTGGCCTTAATCCTGCAGCTTATCGGTTTAATTTTTTAATTTAGAATTCAGCTTGAATCTTTACATTATTCGTACTTTTATCATTATATGAAAATTATAAGTTGTTTTGCCTTAGTGGTAATGTGTTTTGGTACAATCTTCGCCTCGGCCAAGGGCATGTCTTATGGCATAGTTGGGGACATGGGACGCTGGAACACCAACTCAAAAATGATTCAAGATTCTATGCTTCGACTGAAAACCAATCACCTGGTTATGCCAGGGGATAATCTATATAAACTGAGAGAGGGTTATAGAGCCGTTTGGGCTCCATGGCTAGATGCAGGTTTTGTATTTTCTGTTGTGGCACTCGGAAATCACACGCTGGGATATAAAGAAGAAGTCGATTTTTTTAAAATGCCTGGTGAGTATTATTCAAAGGTTGATAATGAAAATGATATTCGATTTATAGTTCTAAACTCAGATAATCGACAAAATGTTGAGTCACAAATGACATTTCTTAAAAATGAATTGGTGTCTAGCCCAAACAAATTTAACTTTATAGTTTACCACCACCCATCATTTACGGTTTCGAATGTGCACAAATGGAGTGAAAAAGAGCAATTTCAACGAGCTATTCGCGGAATCGTTAAGCAGCATACAGGTAAAATTACAGGGCTGATTTGGGGGTATGATCACATTGCGGCCACCTATGACTTTGAGGGAGTTCCTGTATTTCTCTCCGGTTCTGCGCAAGACCCGCGCCTTGGCGACATCGGTCCGCAAGATACTATGGGATATAAATTTGAACGAAAGTGGTTGGCTCCTCAGGGCTTGCCTTATTGGTTGAAAATGGAGTCAACTGGCAGCTTTAAGAAAAGCTTTATATTCAAATTTATTCGTGCTGAAGATGATCAAGTGATGTGCACGATGAAGCTCACGCACAACAGTTCTTTGGAGTATCGTCCAGATTGTCAGTTAAAAAAATGAATATTTATATTGATGCCGATGGTTGTGCTGTTAAAAACGAAATTTATAAAGTGGCAGGTCGCTATAAAATAAAAGTTTTTGTAGTCGCCAATAAATATTTGAATATACCAATAGATCCATTCATTGAGATGTGCGTGGCTTCAAGCGGTTTTGATGCGGCCGATGACTGGATCGCTGATCGCGTCGTGGCTCACGATATCGTCGTGACTTCTGACATTTTACTAGCAGAGCGCTGCGTGAAAAAGAAGGCTCGAGTTCTAGGGGCAACCGGTCATGAATTCACCGAAGACAATATCGGTTCAGCTGTTGCCAATCGTGAACTTATGCAAAATCTTCGCTATATGGGCGAAGTTCGTGGTGGCCCAGCCCCTATGGATAAAAAATCTCGTTCTCAATTTTTGAGCAAGCTTGATCAAATAATACAGTCTATTTTGAATAAAAAATAAATTTAAGCTGTCAGAGCTAGCTTATAAATCTAGATTATTACTGGATCAAAGTTTTGCAGTCAGCTTCTTCTGTCGCCAGATTTTTTTTATCGGCGGTCATCATAATATAAGTGAAGTGAAGCCCGCTTGAGTTAATAAATTGGCTATTGGTTGGGTGATGAGCTCTAAATGCCCGTTCTATTGTGGCAAGAGGGCTTTGACTGAGCGCCAATATGTCAAATTTAGGGAATTCTTTTCGTGTTAATTTAACTACATCGTATAAATTCGTTATGGCTAGGCGTTCGGATTTGGGCACTGATTTCGCAATTAATGTTCGTGCTTTGCCTAAATCATATAGCCCCTTTTTAAATTGAGTGATGATGTGTCCTATTGCGTAATTATTTAATTTATCAATAATCTCTGAGGCCAGAGTGGCCATCATGTTTTCGGTCAGTTTTTGAGCTTGAAGATAATTTGCGTCAAGCTGGATTGCGGCTGGTGGGTCTTCTCCTAGACGCATGGCCTGTTCGCGTGCAAGGCGATGGGCTTCTCTTATTTCACTTGATCGATCTGTCTCCTTTACTTCTTCAAATAGAACAACGCTAATTAGAAACAGAATATAAATATTGTCAGAAGTAATATTGTAATATGGGTTTTGTTTTTTGCTTAACTCTAAGAAGTTCGCAACTGAGGAGACAAGGCGATTCTTGCCTGTTTTATTTTTTAAAATATTGGTGTGATTTAAAATTTTACTAAGACTTTCAGGGTTAAAGCCAATTTTATTTCGGGTTAAATCTTTA
>JAGRAK010000209.1 GCA_020434645.1 Bdellovibrionales bacterium
AAAGACATCAAAAACATGGAGCGAACGAATAGAAAAGATGGTCCGACTTCTGACCCTATTTTACATTCTGATATTGATGAGACTTTTGTTATGCTTCAATACATTGAAGTTATAATGCTCAGGTTTGATGAAGATAGATCTGGGGATTTAAATATAAAAGAGGCGCTGAAGGCATTTAAGCATTTTAAAAATGTGATTGGTGATATGCTCGGCCTTGATTCTCGAACTGAGTCTGAAGAGATCGAGGCGCTATTTACATACATGTTAAAGTATGGGGACGCTCCAAGCCTTGATGATCCGCTTGCGCGCATGAGGTTCCAAAATTGGAAGTGGCAGAAGAAAAAGTGGCGTTTATCGGCACATCGCGGCACCTTTTTGCAGATCCTTGCCACTTTAAAGGGTCTATAATCCCCTTTAAATCGTTTACGATTTGACACCCCTGTAACCTTTACAAAACCCGTATTTTCAAGAAGTTGGGTCGTGTCTCGAGTGGTATTATACCATCTATATTATGAGCTTTAATCTTTACTTGAGAGCTATATTCTTAGGGGGTCTTTTTTGGTCAAATGTGGCCGCTTCGGCGACTAGTGGCTTCGGCGTGACCTTGTCTCAAACAAGTTATGGCGGTGAGGCTCAAATTTCTGAGCAAGGGTCTCATTATCTTTCGGTAACACCTTCGTTTGTAACCCACAAAAGGTGGGGGAGTGCTGATGAGTTCAATCAGGTTGTGCGCTTTGATGGCCTGGCTGTGCTCCCCATGAGTCAAAATGTAGATTTGGTGGCCGCAATACCTGAGGCCTATTATCAGGTTGTTCCAAAACCCGATGTGTTTTCATTTACAATTGGGCGAAAAAAAGAAAACTGGTCAGAGCTCGATTCATATTGGAATTTAGGCCTGTGGCAGCCACTTGTTAGGTGGGATGCTGCGGCTCCCATTGAGCAGGGACTCTCGGGGCTGTTCTTTGAGCTGGGTGATAAAAAGACAGTGAGTGCAACACTTATGGTTTCGGGCTTATTTCTACCAGATCAGCAAGCTGAGTTTCAGCAAAAAGATGGCCGCCTGATTTCTACAAATCGGTGGTTTCGAGCTCCAGTATCAAGTGTAAGCCTGCAAGAGGCTTCAGGTGAAATACATTACGAAGTTGTGATTCCAGATTACATTGAAATCTTAAATCAAAATAGTTACGCGGCCATGCTGTCGCTAGGAGATTTGAAGCAAGGCCTCTTTTTTAAGGGATCTTTAACAGATAAGCCGGCCAATCAGTTTCACTTAGGTATTGATACAGAGAGAATATTAAGTCTTCGAGAAATTGATTTTAATGCTCCCATTCACCCTATTGTTGTTCGGCATAAGCTCTACACACTAGAATCCGGCTATTCGTGGGAGTACTCAAGAGTTGTTTTATCTGCAAACTGGGAGGGTTATGAGAACCCTGAAGTCAAAGACAGCTGGCAGCAGACCGCTTTGATTGACTCTCGTTATAGCGGGATGATTTTCAGTCAAAACTTAACTCCTTTAGGGATTAAACGAACTACTGTAGGGCTAAGTTATGTTCGAAAAGATATGAATTCTGACTCTGAGGATGCAACAATCATTAAGGGTGATATTGAAGCCTCAACACAGCGATTTGCGTTTGATGAAATGGCAGGTCTTCAAGTCGACACGAATATTATTCGCACATTTAACCTCAAGCTCAATGCTCGCTTTAAATATGTTTACTCTATTTTTGATAGTGGGGAGTGGGTGAGCGCTGGTTTGCAAGTTGCGCACGGTCAAAGTTGGTCTTGGAGCCTATCTGGAGATATTTTTGGGGTTCCAGATGGCACGTCTCCGAGCACCAGTTTTATTTCAAAATACCGAGGCAACGACAGAATCTCGGGGAGTTTAACTTATGTTTTCTAAAATTATTAATTTCTTAATTATTATTTGTGTGATGTTAGTTTTAGCTTCTTGCCGCTGGATACCGGGAGCGAATCTTAAAATCGGAGAGAGCAATCCGCCATCGGGTAAAGTGGCTGTTGATATGGATAAGTTTTCATGTCTTCGTGATTTAGGTAATAGCTTAAATGAATACTTCGATTCAAATTTAACGGAGTCACAAATAGTCATCTTGGGTGACTGTCTAAGGGTGGCTCTAAAAAGATTTGAGTTTTTAACTGAAGATGCTGATGACGGGACATACACTCCAAATAGTTTAGTTAACTTCATAAATAAAGAATATCTTCGTGATCAGAAAATTTCGCAAGAGTTGGCTACTGAACTAATGGCTATAAAGGCTCTTGTCCTCGGTGGTAGTACAGAGCGAATCAGTCGCACTGATCTGCATGAGCTTTCAAAATTTATTTCATTTATTCAAAAACATGCGATAGCTCACCTGCCGTACTTAAAAATATATCGTAGAAATAGTGAGGCTGATCCAATACCGGTCTCAAAGCAAGACTTATTAAATGCTCAGCAACAGGTTCAGGTAACAGCTCGTGCTTTAGCTGAGCTTTTTCGTCAATGTGGCAGCCCATATTCTTTGAAGTCTTTTGGGCGATTAATAGAACAGGTCAGGATCTTTTTGAAATGGGATGAAAGCCACCCGAATTCAAAAAGTACTGATCAAATTATGGGTGTAATAACATCTCTTAAAGAAATCGTAACAGGAGATGAGTCAGAGACAATAAGGGCTCGCGACTGGTTTATAATTTCAGATGCAGTTTCAGTGAGCTATGGCCTTTTGCTCAATCATGAAATCAGTATGCGCGGGCAGACACTCACTATTGACCCCGCTCTTGAGACATTTATTGGCTCAATTAACGACAGTCTCATGCTTATTGAAAGGGTGATTGAAGTTCAGCCTAATAAAGTGATTTATTTTTCACAGACAGATAAGCTTTTAAATAGTATTAATCGAGCTGGATATCTCCCTGAAGGCATACGCGAGTCGAGCCTTTCTAGCGTTTATCGCTATCTAGTTACGCATGGGCTTCAAAGCCCACGCGTAGTTAAAGGTGAAGACGAAATCGAAGGTCTGAGTTTAAGTGAATTAAAAGAAATATCTAATGAATTTAAGCTATGGGCTGATGCTCAGAGATACTTAAGTGACAGTGCCACACAGGCCGCTGGTTTAAATTATGACCCAACAGAACTCATTCAGCCCACAGCCATTCAGCTTTTGAATAGCTTTCGATTTGTTCCGCAACAGTCGGGTTCTGGTTTTGACGTGAATCTCGAGATCGAAAAAATTATTAAAAATCTGCCACCAATTTTCAAGGCTAACGATGAGCGGGCTTATATCGCCACGAATGAAGAGTTGCAGCTGCATGACGTGCAAAACGGGTTTTCTAATTTAACAAAAATGAATTTCATGAGAGCGTTAGTTCGCCTGCTTATTCGTTCTTTTGCAAGTCAAGATAGAGTGATATCTATGTCAGGTGTTACTGAATCTGAAATGGAAACATTTTACGAGACGACAAAATCTTTAGGTGAAGATTTAAAGCTCATGGAGCCACCTCGATTTAAAGGTAAAAATGAAAAGGGGAAGAAATATTTCATTGAGGGCAAAATGTTTTCGCGTCGTGGGGAGGGCGTTACTGACACTCCAGATGATGAGCACGATATTTTGTCGTTTTATGAGACAATGGAGCTTTTATCGATGATGTGGTCGGGAGGACAAATTCGAAATGTTCTTTATGATGAAATTTCTGAAAAATGCACAGCTGAAGGCTTTGGTGGTGCTCCATTTGATATTTTGGGTAGTCAGAAAATCAACCGAGAGTGTTTCAGTCGACATTTGTCTGACAATAACTTTGAGGAGTTCTCTAATTTGCCAGGCCTTAAAATTTCAATTCAGGCTCTAAGTAAAAGGCAAGAGCAAAATTTCATAAACGATATGCAGGGCATAGCCAAGATTTCTTGTGAAGATGAGGCTTACATTGAACAGTCTGAGCTGGCAGTGATGAGCACGG
>JAGRAK010000020.1 GCA_020434645.1 Bdellovibrionales bacterium
TGGCGAGTGCAAAGAGAAAGAAAAAAGTCGTCAAAAAATCAAAAAAACGGACATCACCAGAAATAGCATTACGACCTGTCGAGCCTCTCCAGCAAAAATTTATTTTTGTTACAGGCGGTGTGGTTTCTTCAATAGGCAAGGGCTTGAGTGCGGCAAGTTTAGGGGCGCTTCTAGAGGCGCGCGGAATAAAAGTCGGCATGATGAAATGTGATCCGTATATCAATGTTGATCCTGGTACAATGTCACCACTTCAGCATGGTGAAGTGTATGTTACTGAAGACGGGGCCGAAACAGATCTTGATCTCGGTCATTATGAGCGATTCACGTCAGGGCACTTAAATAAAACTAACAGCATAACAGCTGGGCAGATTTATGAGAGCGTGATTAGTAAAGAGCGCCGAGGTGATTATTTAGGTGGAACAGTGCAGGTGATTCCACACATCACAGATGAAATAAAAAGCCGAATTTTTGAAGCGGGTCAGGGCAGTGAAGTTGTCATTGTCGAAATAGGTGGAACCATCGGCGACATTGAGGGCTTACCATTTATTGAGGCCATTCGCCAAATGAGGGCTGATGTTGGTTTTGAGAATTCAATTTTTGTGCATGTGACATACGTTCCCTATATTGCGGCAGCTGGAGAGTTAAAGAGTAAGCCGACGCAGCACTCAGTGAAAGAACTTCGCGAAGTGGGCATTCAGCCTGATTTTTTAATCTGCCGCTCTGAAAAACATTTGAATGCTGAAATCAAAAAGAAAATTGGCTTATTTTGCAGTGTTCGTGAAGACTATGTGATCGCGGCAACTGACTCATCAAGCATTTATGAAGTGCCACTCGTTTTACACGAAGAGGATTTTGATCAGAAAGTCGTTGATCGTCTAAAATTAGATTCAAGTGCGCCTAAGCTTGATGGTTGGATCAAGATGGTTCAAAACTTAAAGAACCCAGAAAGTAAAATCAGTATAGGCATTGTTGGTAAATATGTTGATTTGAAAGAAAGTTATAAATCTTTAAATGAAGCCATTATTCATGGTGGTATTGCCAATAAGGCAAAAGTTGAGATTGTTTACATTGATTCTGAAACTTTAAATGATCGCAATGTATCTGTTGCGCTTTCTGAAGTTCACGGAATATTAGTCCCTGGCGGATTCGGTGAGAGGGGCGTTGACGGTAAAATTTCAGCTATTCGATATGCTCGTGAAAATCGGGTGCCTTATTTTGGTATTTGCCTCGGAATGCAGCTCGCCAGTATTGAGTTTGCTCGTCATGTATGTGGGATTGAGGATGCCACTAGCCGTGAGTTTGATGAAAATAATAAATCTAAAAACCTTGTCATTGACCTTATGAATGAGCAGAAAAATATGAAGCAAAAGGGCGGCACAATGCGTCTTGGGGCTTTTCCGTGTTCACTGATGAAGGGTTCGCGTGCCAAACGAATTTATGATTCAACAAAAATTTCAGAGCGTCACCGTCACCGCTATGAGTTTAATAATAAGTTTCGCGGATTGTTTGAGAAGAACGGGATGAATTTATCTGGCATATGTGAAGAGCGTGATCTTGTCGAAATCGTCGAGATAACGGAGCACCCTTGGTTTATCGGTGTGCAATTTCACCCTGAGTTTAAGTCTCGGCCACTAGATCCTCACCCTTTATTTACAAGTTTTGTTGCCGCCGCTCTTGATCACAAAAATCAAACACTTAAAATAACAAAACGCGAAGCCCAAAAACTGAAGACTTCAAAAACAAATGAGGCTCGGCATGATTGAAATTGAAGAGGCTCGTCGCGTTTTAAAAATCGAAGCGCAAGCCGTTCTCGATCTCGCTGAGAAATTAGATAATAATTTTAAACTAGCAGTAGATAAAATACTAGCTTGTAAGGGTAAGTTAATCGTTACGGGCATTGGTAAATCGGGTCTGATTGGTAGAAAAATAGCAAGTACATTTAGTTCTACAGGTACGCCGGCTTTATTTTTACATCCAGCCGAGAGTTCTCATGGCGATTTGGGAGTCGTAACTTGTGATGATGTGGTGCTAGCTATTAGCAGCAGCGGCGAGACAGAAGAGCTCATGCCTATTCTTAATTTTGTAGTGCGACGAAATATTTCACTTATAGTGATGACGAGTAAGCCGACGAGTTTACTGGGTAAGGCCGGCTTATTTTTAGATATTAGTGTAAAAGAAGAGGCCTGCTCGTTAGGGCTTGCCCCCACGACAAGTTCAACTGTGACATTAGCTCTCGGAGATGCTTTGGCTATGGCAGTTTTGAAAGTTCGTGGATTTGGGCGCGATGATTTTGCTGAATTTCATCCAGCAGGAACACTTGGCCGGCGATTATTTTTGCGTGTTCGTGATCTTATGCATACAGGTAAGGCTTTGCCGCTTGTGCGCTTGAATGATGATATGGCTAAGGTTGTGGCGCTCATGACTTCAGCTGAGGTTCGCGGAGTGGCTGGCGTTTTAGATGATCAAGATCAGCTTTGTGGTTGCGTGACTGACGGTGATATTCGTCGTCGACTAGAGAAAAATAAGAATCCACTTTCAGAAGTGGCAAAAGACATTATGTCTCTCAGCCCTAAAACCATAGATGCCGCAGAAATGGCTGAAAAAGCTCTTTTTATAATGGAGCAGTTTCAAATTCAAAATTTGTTTGTCACTGATAAGACATCAAAATCTCCGATGCTGCCCGTAGGTCTTATTCATTTACAAGATCTCTTGCGCGCTAAGTTGAAATAGTTAGCCTTAGGTCTGGGCTTCACGAAGTCCAATGGTCAAAGCGACAGTTTCACCTTACGATCACAGTTATATGTTTAAGCGAATTTCATTATCATTTTTATTATTGCCCTTTATATATCAGCCGATTTTTGCTGCAGAGCAAATTGAATTTCCAGAAGAAGAGCTCGCCACAGAGTCGGTTCTACCAGTATTTGCAAAGCAAGTGGTGGTGCGTGAGCGAAAAATTAATATGGCAAAACGATTTGAAATTGGCGGCGGTGCGGGTCTTAATCTTGTTGAGCCACTGTATAATCAAATTACATATAATATTTTCGGCAGTTATCACTTTGATGAAATTCATGGCGTAAATATTTCGGGCTATATATTAAGTACAGATCTTTCAAGTGCGGGCAGTGATTTGCGAGCGGGCAAAGGGCTGGTGGGGACAAATAATTTTGATGCGAGTAAAGCGCCGACAGTTGAAAGCATGTTTTTTGCCAATTATCAATTCACGGCCTATTACGGTAAGATCAGTGTGACCAAGCAAAGTATTATGAATCTCTCACTTTATGGTTTGCTTGGTGTCGGTATGGTGAATTGGTCTGATGCCTCAACGATTGGCCTCGACGTTGGTATTGGTCAAAAATTATATTTCACGCCCAATTTGGCTTTGCGTTTTGATTTGATGTTATCTCTATATCAAGGCCCAGACCCGACAGCGCCGAAAACTGTGGGCAAAAAGTTAGAGCGTGATGATGCGCCACTGGGTAGCGATCAATTTGACTCGACTTTCTACGTGCGGCCATTTTTAACTGGCGGCCTCATTTACATTTTTTAATGAGACATAATATTGATTACCTTAGCGGCTTAGGTCTAGCTCTTATCTAAATGCTTATTTTCTTAGAGAAAAATGCTTATCCTAATACAAGTATGAATTTTGTATCAGCATGTGTTTTAACATCATTGATTTTTTTTCTCAGCAATTTTGCGCAGGCGCAAATATTGCCTCGTGAAGATCAACAGGCCGACGCCGGTCTTGAGGATCTTTATGATAAATTTGAAAATGAAGAGGCGGCACAAAAGAGTAAGCGCGATAAAGATCAAAAACAACGTGATGAGCGCCAATCTGAGAAAGATATTACTAAGCTATCTGAGCTCTCAACGTTAGCACCATTTGAAGATATAGCTGTTTTGCAGAGACGATTTTTGCCAAAAACAGGCCGTGTTGAATTATCAGGCAGTCTTGCGCTCAGTACAAATAATCAATACTTTAATAATTATGGCGTGAATTTAAGAGGCGCCTACTATTTTCAAGAGAAGTACGGCATAGAGGGCGTATATCAGTACCTTGCCAATTCTGAGCGCCCCATCACAAGTGGATTAACTGAAAATCAAAGTATTTCAACTCGGTCACTTGTCGAGCCCGAGAGCTTTATGGGTGTGACGTTTAAATGGACACCGCTCTACGGCAAAATGGCGTGGTTTCAAAAGCGGATAATACCATTTGATATCTACTTTACTCCTGGGGTTGGCGTTTCAAATACGGCAAGTGGTGGCTCAGCTTCGACGATGACTTTAGGCATGGGACAATTATTTGCACTAAACAAATCCTATGGTGTTCGTTGGGATTTTAATTGGAACTATTATCAGACCGAAGTGGATGTGACCACTACTGGCGGCGGAACAGTTAAAGAGTCGCGCAATCAAAGTGATTTATTCTTGGGGATTGGATTTAGCTATTTTATTCCGGAGGCTAAATACAGATGAAAAAAATTATTTCATCCTTATTGTTATTTAGTTTAGTCTTTGTCACGCCAGTAGAGGGGGCGCGTAAACAATCATCAAAAACTAATTCAAGAGCAAAAACGACCAGGTCTAGTGGCAATTCAGAGCTAAAAGAAGCTATGGCATTGGCAAAAAAAGGTGAGTACCAAGCCGCATCTGCAAAATTCTTTATATTAAGTGTGAGTCCTAAATATATTAATAATCGGATGCAAATACGCTATTTGCTAGGGCTTATGTTGTACCAACTCAAGATGTATCAACTCGCGGCTTTTCAATTTATTAGCGTTATTCGTGGAGGTAATAATAGATACATCCCGCAAGCGCTTGAAAAACTGTCATTGGCAGCAAATGAACTGGGCGATGATACTTTATTAAATTATGCAATATCACGAGTAAAAACGGAGAGCTTTCCGGCTGTGCATCGTGATATGCTTTTTTATCGTATAGGTGAATTTCAATATCGCAATGCTCAATATAATGATGCTATTCGAAGCTTTTCTCAAGTTCCAGACAAAAGCTCATTGTACGACAAGGCACTCTACATGAAGGGGCTGTCTTATGCTCAGTCAGGTAATCCCGATAAGGCGGTATTAACTTTTGATATGCTAATTGATCAAATGAAAGATGCGCCAATAACAGACAGCTCTAAGGTTGCCGGGCAACTTGGTAAGGCCAGAGCACTATATCAAAAGAAGTCTTGGGATGACTCGATTCAAGCCTATCGTGATGTCCCTCGTGATTCTTCTATGTGGCATGATACAATTTTTGAATCGAGCTGGGCAATGTTGAGATCTGGGCGCTTTCGTTCAGCCATTAGTAATTTTCAGTCTTTACATTCACCGTATTATGAAGAGAGTTACATCCCTGAATCATTGCTGCTCAGATCAATTGTGTACCTTTATATTTGCAAGTATGACGAGATGGATAAAGTACTCAACCTATTCAACAAAATTTATAAGCCTGTGTATAAAAATGTAACAGAGTATTTAAAAAGCTCTAAAAACTCGGTGCAGTATTTTAATGATGTTATCCTCACTATGCAGGCGGCTGAAAAGCCTGGGTTTGACCCGTCTAGTAGTAAATTTGTTGTGCCGTACTTGATCACTCAAAAGATTTCTAAAGAGGGCGATTTTCAAAGATCATTTCAATATATCAAAAAGTTGATTGCTGAACGCAACCGAGTTCGCCGTATGCCGGCGTCATGGCGTAATTCAGGTATTGGTAAGTATGCTCTAAAAACATTAGATACACGTATACTCAAAGCTCGTGCTAAGGCTGGCCGTCAAATACGCGCGCATATGATCAGTGTTCGTACTGAGTTAATCGATTTGTTTGAACAAGAGGGCTTCATTCGATACGAAATGATCAATGGTAAAAAAGAACAGCTCAAAAAGCGAGTGGCGGGCAAAGAATTGCCAAAAGCACAGATCGACGAAAGCAGTAGTCGTGATTATTACATTCAAAATGGATATGAGTACTGGCCGTTTCGTGGTGAATACTGGTTAGATGAAATCGGCAATTATCATTATTTAGGAGCTCAAAGCTGTGAGTAATACTAAATGTAATGTAATTGCAAGAGCACTAATCACGCTAGTATCGGTGACTGTTTGTTCACCATCTCTATATGCGGCGCAGTCTAGGCGGAGCTCGACAAAGACAGCGACGAAAGCAAATTCAAGAACTGTAGGCGATTTATTAAATAAAATTGAAAAAAAATCTGAGCGAGTGAATTTTGAAAAAAGTAAAAGCTCTCTCCCGGCATTTAAAACTCAACAGTCTGCAGCACCTCGTAAAGTTAATCTTAAAACGGTGAAACCTCCGTCATCTAAAAAGCTGTATTTTGAAGAGGGTACAGATGAGGCGCAGCTGCAACAGGTTACTGATCAGGGTATAGATCAGCTTTATAAATTGACTCAAAGGTATAGTAAAAGTTCGAAGCGTGGGGAGTTGTGGCTGCGATTAGCTGAAATGTATGTAGAAAAGGCACGTCTCATCGAGTATCAAATTTTAAATAAACATGATTCTGACATGCAGGCGTTTCAAGAGGGTAAGTCGAAAGTAAAGCCAAAATTAAATCTAACTCCAGCCATTGCGTATAATAAAAAAGCCATTCAGTTGTATGAGTGGTTTTTGCGAGATTTTCCAAAAGATCCAAAGGTCGATCAGGCATTGTTCTTTCTTGGCTTTAACCACTTTGAGATGGGCGACCCGAAAAAAGGGCAGTCTTACTATGTTCGCCTGACAAAAGAGTTTCCGAATAGTCAGTACGTGAGTGAATCGAACTTTGCACTAGGGGAGTATCACTTTGAAGCCGAACGATGGAAAGACGGACTATATTATTACAGTCAAGTGGCTCGTCAAAAATCAAGTCGGCTGTACTCGTTTGCACTTTATAAAATGGCATGGTGCTACTATAAATTAAACAACTCCAAAAAAGGTCTTAACTATATAGAGCAAGTCATTTACGAAGGCCGAAAATCTAAAGGTAAAAAAGACAGCAGTTTAGGCGGAGTGAGTCGAATTCGTCTAGCCACCGAAGCTATTAAAGACTTGATTATTTTTTATGCTGAAGCTGGTGATTACAAGAGGGCTCGATCATATTTTGAAGAAGTCGTAGGGCAGAAAAGTGCAAATGCCAATTTGGCTAAGCTCGCGTACTTCTACAACGATACTGGTAATCGTCAGGCGGCTAGCTATTTATTTAAAGATTTAATTAGCCAAGATCCCAATTCAATCAAGGCCTATGATTATCAATACGCTATTGTGAAAATGTATGGAGCGACTGGAAATTCTCAAGAGTTTAAAAATGAGCTATTCGGTTGGATTGAGCAGTACGGCCCAAGTAGCAGTTGGCAAAGAATTAACGAGAAAGATCGAAATTCTATTGCAAAAGCAAATGAGCTGATGGAGTCACTGCTTAGAAATCATGTGTTGCAACAACATCAAGTGGCTCAGAATTCTCGAACTAAAACTTCGCAGTCTGGTGCTAAATCAGGTTACGAGCTTTATTTTAATACATTCAAAAATGCGGTCAAGATTGATGAAATGCATTTTTTCTATGCCGAGCTTCTATTTGACATGGGTGATTATGAAAAGGCGGCCGGCCACTATATGTGGATCGTAGATAACGATCCTAAATCTCAGTATTACGATAAATCACTAATTAATTCACTTTTGGCTTACGAAAAGCGTATACCATCTGAAGACAAGATCAAAAAAATAGTGGGTGAATCGACAGAACCAATTGAATTTAACGAGTCCTTAAAAGACTTTGAGCGAGCAGCATATCGGTTTTTACAAAAGGCGCCTAATAGTGAAAATGCTGTCGCAACAAAATATCGTTTGGGAGCCTTGTATTATTTATTCAATCAGTTTGATAAGGCCATTCCCATACTGACAGATATAGTAAAGAAGCATTCTAAAACCCAATATGCACAAGCTTCAGCAAATCACCTGCTCGATATTTATAATTTGAAAAAAGATTATGCTGGCCTACTTAAAACAGCGAATGAAATTTTAGCAATCCCTGAGTTGGCAAGGTCAAATGTTGGATCACAGATTAAAGATATTAAACTTAAAACCGACTTTAAATTGGCAAAAGATCTAGAAGATAAAAAAGATTATCTGGGCAGCGCGAAAGCCTATGAAGATTTTGCTATGAAAAATAGGGCTAGTGATCTGGCAACGGGCTCATTATTCAACTCAGCCGTTAACTATGAGCGCGCAGGCAATATAATGAAAGCTATAGGCATATATGCTTTGGTGGCTGGCAACAAAGCAAAAGGTGCCGCAGGCATGGCTGAAAAAGCCAATAAATTTCTGCCAACGTTATATGAAAAAACTGGGCAGTATGATAAGGCGGCTGATTTGTTTCAGGCTTATGCAAGGGCTCATCCGAAAGATAAATTGGCTGAAGAGTATCACTATAATGCAGCCGTGATTTATGACGGCATGAACTCATATAAAGATGCTATTCGAAACTACGAAAGTTATTTTGATAAGAGTCGCGGAAAAGACCGATTAGAAGTTTTATTTTTGATAGCTAAAATTTATGAGCGTACCGGGCAAAAGTCGCGAGCTATTATGCAATACGATAAGTATATGAAAAGCGGGACTTCAAATGCGTTTCGAGTTATAGCGAGTAGTTACGCTATTGCAAAACTGCATGAAAGTCTGCGGCGTAAAACAGTATCGGAAGAGTGGTTTCAAAAGACTGTAGATATTCAACATAGACTCTCGCGTCGTTCAGGTACACCAGTGGGGGCATCCTATGCTGCCGAGTCAAAGTTTAAGCTAGTATACAATACATATAATGAGTTGGTTGCGATACGTATTCCTTCAAATCCTTCTAAGCAAGGGGCGGCTGTTCAGAAAAAACTAGCTCTGTTGAATCGATTAAAAGATGAGTTGAAAAAAGTTATAGCTTATGACGATGCTTTTCAGATCGTGGCGGCACTGTCTACGCAGGGGCAAGCCTTGCAACATATGTATGCTGCGATTTCTAGCACCCCAGTGCCTAAAGGCTTAAAACCTGAAGAATTGAAGCAGTATCAAGATGGTGTAAAAGGCATCGCTGATCCATTTAGGGTGCAGGCTATTGAGACATACAAAACGGCAGTCGAACGTGGTCAGCAGCTGCAGGGCTATAATGAGTACTTAGTATCGGCACAGAAAAATTTAAGTAATCTCAGTGGCCAGAACAGTGCCATTTACGATGCAAAAGCTATTATAACTAAATTGCCAGACGAGTTGAGCCTATGAATTATAAATTAGTGTTTATTAGTTTATTATTGCTGCCAACACTGGCTTTCGCGCAATTTGATGATTCTGAGTCTGAAGCTGCAATGGATCCAAAAGATGATCTTTCAAACGAATTAACTGAGACTACAACAGAGAAGCCTGATGAGCAGCCTTTTGAAAAAGCAGATGTTAGCAAAGAAGATATCAGTCGTCTTGCACAAGCAAAGAAAAGTAAGAACGAAGCCGCAATAGTAAAAGCGGCGGCCGAAATTTTAAGCAAAGATCCGAATCATCTATTAGCTCTTAATACACTTGGTATATTTTATTTTGAGTCTAAAAAATATGGTATATCAAAAATTCTCTTCGAACGAGCGCTTCGAACTTCAAAGCAAGAGCCAGCACTGTATAATAATCTTGCCATAGTTTTTCTTGCTGAAGGTGATTTGCCTCTGGCAATGGATTACTTCAAAAAAAGTATAGCCGCAAAATCAGATTACAAAATCGGGGCAACAAATTTGAGTTCAATATATCTTGAGTATGGAGATTTTAAGCGGGCGATTGCTCCTCTTGAAGATGGATATAAGGCAACGCGTTCGGACTTACGGCGAGGAGATTCATCAGCTATAGAAATTGCCAACAATTATGCGGTGGCATTGATGGGAATAGGTGAAAATGACAAGGCAAAAGGGATTTACGAGAATATATATGAGGCCAATGTGCGAAATCCTATTCCCTACCTTAACTATGCTATTCTATTGGTCGAGGTACAGAAAAAGAAAAAGGATGCGTTTAGGGTAATAAGTAAACTAAAATTTATGACAGAGGATAAAGAGATTCTTCGTCGAGTTGATGAACTTGAGAAAAAATTGGAGTAACATCTGAGTATGGTATCTCGCGCAGTTCTAATTTTATTATTTTTAAGTTTATCTGCGCACAGCTATGCGCAGAATTCAAAAAAAGATTCAGATAAAAAGACGACGTCAATTAACTTTGAAGATGAATTAATTGAAGGTGAAGTTAAAAAGCCAGAGCTGTTGTATTTGCTGCAAAAAAAGCAATTTAACTTTAAACGACTTATTAAGTTAAGAGAAAACTTTTTGCCTGAAATGGGTCGTACAGCTGAAGAAGTCGGTCGCGGACGAGGTGGAAATTGAAACCGCCAGTATTTTTAAGAATATATTTAAACGGTAAATTAGAAAATGTTCGTCAATTTGTTGAAGAGCAGATTGTTATTGGTCGTAATGCAGAAAACCAACTCTCTTTTTCAGACGAGAGTGTGTCTCCAGTACATGCCGTTATTGAGATGCGGGATGCGGGCTATTATATTTCTGACTTGGGTTCTCAGCTGGGCACATTTAAGGGCGGACAGAAAATTTTCGATGAGGCTATCGAAAGTGGTGACGAGATTCAAGTTGGGCCATATAAAATTGAGTTTTTTATCGGTGTGCCAAAGCCGACGCACGCACCTAAGCAAACGACAGTCGTTACGCCGCTAGAAAAACAAGAGACTCCGCCACCGGTTACAGTTAAAGAAAAGCTTGTTGATAGTGTTAAGGTTCAGGAGCCCAGTTTGCCATTTAAGCCAGCTAAGGCTGTAACTTTTGCTCCTCCTGGAAGTGGAGATGATTTAAGTAAAACTCTGCGTAAATCTGGAGGAACAACATTAGAGGTTGTCGTAGTTTGGAATGATCGAATCATCTCTACACACCATTTTACCGAAAAATGTGAAGTGACGATGGGCTCTGACGAAAAGTGTTCTATCGTTGTGCCTATGCTGGGTGTTGCTCAGTCGAGCTACACTTTAGTTAAACTTGAAAGTATGGCTCGAGTTTGTATAGCGGCCGAAATGACAGGTGACTATTACAAAGACCAAGAGCAGATTTCTCTTTCTGATTTAAAGCGTAAAAATAGAATGACCCGAGTTGGTAATGGTTTTGAGTTTGACTTAGCACAAGGCGAAGCTTTGCGACTCGGTCTTCATAACGATCTGCTTTCTATTTATATTCGATATGTTAAAGAGACACCGGCTCCACTGGTTGGGCCACTGTTTGATTTGACGGCGTCAGAATCAACCGCTGTGCTTATGTCATTTGTCATTGCTGCAATTTTTGGCTTGTACATGATGATTTATTCGCCAACACCAATTGAAGACGAAAATAAACTCGAAGAGCAACTGAGAAAAGCGACCATCACTTTTAATCCACCTATAAAAAAAGAAATTATTAAAGTTGAAGAGGCGCCACAACAAGAAAAGAAAATTGTAAAAGTGGATATGAAAAAAGAGCGAACGACGACTAAAAATGACGCTGGTAAAGCGGCAGAGTTACGCCCCTCTCCTACAAAGCCAAAAAAGACAGCGATCGTGAGTTCTACGGTAAAGCAAGGCGGCACCATAAACACGGGTAAGCCGGCAGCAAATGCGAAAAGTGAAACTCGAGATGTAACGAAAATGGGACTTCTCAGCACTTTCGGTGGTAAGGGTGCGCAAAAAGAATTAAGTAAAGCATATGACGGTAGTGGTGAATTGTTAGGTGACGCGGCGAAAGCTACGGGTAGTTCGGGTTCGAATGAAGATCGCGCCGGAGAGGGCTTGGGCGGTCGGCTCAAAAATGTTGGAGCTGGCGGCAAAGGTTCTGCAACTTACGGAATCTCAGGGGTCGGGACGCAAGGCAAGGGCACTGGAACTTTCGGCGCAGGCACTGGCGGCATTGGTAAGCGTGGCCGAGTAGATCTAAATATTGGTGAGTCAGAGGCTGAATTTTCAGGATCTATAGATCGTGAAGCGATTCGCCGAGTGATACGAGAAAACTTGAAACAATTTGAAAACTGTTACAATCAAGCTCTCCGCCGAAATTCAGATGCATACGGGAAAGTTGAAATTACATGGCATATAGAAGAGCGCGGGCGAGCAACACATTCTCGCGTAAAAACAAATACTATTGGTGATAAAAATATGGGTGAGTGTATTGCACG
This sequence comes from Bdellovibrionales bacterium, assembly GCA_020434645.1. Taxonomy (GTDB): domain Bacteria; phylum Bdellovibrionota; class Bdellovibrionia; order Bdellovibrionales; family UBA1609; genus RBG-16-40-8. The sequence continues at coordinate 12,208 of JAGRAK010000020.1, forward strand.
TGTTATTAGGGGATTAACGTTTCCTGAACCACCGCAAGATCAGATAGCTGAAGTCACTTATCCATTTGTATTTGCGTCACAATAGATAACAGGGGGAATAAAAGTGTATCAAATAATAACAAGTTTAGCATCAGCCGTGAGAGCGGCCGCACAAAGTGATGTGGCCGGAGCCGTGGCCGCGTCGCCAGAGGTTACAAATAAATGTGACCTATATACAAACTTTATCGCCAAATCATTTTGTCATGGCGGTCCAGTTATGGTCATTATCGCAATTGTCGGATTGCTGACAATGTTCTTAATTGTGGAGCGAGTGATGGTTCTCAGTCGACTGACTGTAGACAAAACAAACCTCAACGAAAATCTATTTAGTATGCTTCTTCGTGGAGAATTACGACAAGCTATTGCTTTTTGTGATCGTCGGCCTGCGCCGCTTACAAATACTCTAAAAGCTGGCTTGGTGCAGGTGTTAAATAAGCGACCAGATGAAGAAGTGCAGGTGGCTATGGATGCCGCAGTTCTGCGTGAAACACCAAGACTAGAAGGGTGGACATCATTCTTAGCTGTATTTGGTAACGTCGCCGTTTTGATTGGACTATTCGGAACGATCATCGGTCTTATTATATCATTCAGTGGTGTGGCGAATGCCGATGCCGCTCAAAAAGCTGCAGAACTTTCGCGCGGTATTTCTGAGGCACTCAACTGTACAGCCTTTGGACTTCTGGTTGCGATTGTAGCCATAGTTTCATACGGATTTTTTCAAGTGCGAATCGGTCGCGCGGTAAATGATATGCTTGAGAGCAGTATGTCGATGATGAATCTAGTTTGTGCTAATCGCGATAAGATGAAAGACTAACGAAAGAGTTGAGAGCCTATGGCCCATATAGATGATGGCGGTAAAAAAGGTAGAAGTTCGAATGTGGATGTGAACATTGTTCCATTCATTGATTTGATGTCTGTTTTGGTGATATTTCTACTGATCACCGCAGTGTGGACTCAAGTCTCGATGATTCAGATCGGCAGCTCTATATACGGTAAAAAGACAAATGATGACAAAGTCGAGCCACCCCCTCGCGCTGAAATCCCATTTCGTCTTGATATCAAAGCCATGGGTTATAAAGTTCTTGTTGGTCGGCAAGAGACCATTGTTCCTAAATTGCAAAATGAATACGACATGGTGAAACTCATTTCTGAGTTGAAGAAAATTAAAGAAATTTATCCAGATAAAATGGATTGCGTTGTGACTATGTCTGATGACTTAGCGTATGTGAATTTAATCGGTGGTATGGATGCCTTGTTGCAGTCAGGCTTTCCGCAAATTTCAATCGCAACGGGAGGGGCTGAGTAATGCCTATTCATGTACCTGGTAAGCGGGATCGTCATGGTAAAATGTCGAGTGGCAAACGCAGTGCTGTGGCGGTACTTTCGTTAACTGCGATGGTGGATTTGTTTACTGTCTTGGTTGTGTTTCTTCTTCAGAATTATGCAACAACAGGTGAGATTTTAGATATCCCTGAAGGAGTTAAGCTGCCCGATGCAAGTGAAGTGCGTGAGCTTAAACCTGCAAACGTAATTATAGTTTCGAATAAAGAAATTAAATTAAACAATGATACGGTGGCAACATACGCAGAGGTCAAAGCTCAACAAGATTGGGATATTGTCACTCTCAAGACTAAAATTGAAGAAGCCATTAGATTAGGTGATTGGGTTTTTCAATTCAGCTT
>JAGRAK010000210.1 GCA_020434645.1 Bdellovibrionales bacterium
GTCGTTCGTTGCACGGGTGGGCTACCGTATGATCGCGCAAGTTATGTTGATGCTCAATTTATATCGATAAGACAAACGACCAGTGAGAAATCTACTCGCAAAGCAAAGATGATGCCCGTCAGTGTTAATTTTTCTAAATCATGCGATCTTCATAGGGTCATGATGAGAGAAGTGATTAAGGGCTTTGATATTTATGACTATGCCGAAGGTGGGAATTGTTCGCCATCTAGAGGTAACGCTACTTTTCAGTTTGTGACATTATTTTAATAACAACACCATAAGAGGAGCATCTTTTGAAAAAACTTATAGCCTACACATCTGTTCTTCTGGCGCTGACTCAATGCACGTCTAGCGATAAGCCAGCCAAAGAAGTATCGAACTCAAAATCGTCGACGAATGCATCTTGGGCTAATCGTATGAAGGGTATGGCAGATGGCCTTCAAGAATTGATGCCCTATGTTTATTCTCGGCAAGAGTTTTCAGATGAAAACAACAAGGGTTCTGTTAAAAAGTTAATATCAAACTTTGAAACGAGTGTAGAGGTTGTTCCTCAGCATGCTGGTGAAGATATGTTGGGCAAAGATCCTTTAATTCAATTTGCAATAGTTCGTCTTAAGAGTAACACTCGTCATGCACTTAAAGCTTTTAATGAGGGGCATGTTGAGTTTTCTCGCAATGTCCTACGTGAGAATTTAGGCCTTTGCTTTAGCTGTCATACAACGACACAATTTGGCCCAGAGAATAATTTTACAACGGCTAAGCTTTCATCTAACTTTCGCATGCAGCCATCTGAAAAGGCAGAGTACTACGTGGCCACGCGCCAATTTAATCGTGCAATAGAGGTGCTTTCAGAAACGCTGCGCACGCCGGGCAGTTTAATGGATGATCCACACGAGCAAGTCGCGGCTTTAAAGAAATATTTATCTCTACAGGTCCGAGTCAAAAAAGATCCAAGTGCAGCAGCGTCACTACTTCAAAGCTTTTTAAATAATAAAAATTTGCCATACTTTATTGCAACAGATGGCGAATCATGGATGAAGAGTTTGCTTGAATGGCAACGTGAGCCAAAAGCAAATGGGCAATCGTTTAAAAAAGCACAAGCCTTGCTTCGAAAGGCCAAGTTCAAACAAGGAAATCAAGGTTACCAGTCGGCATTTATCGAATATCTAAGAGCTTCTTCGCTCCTGCACGATGGGCTGCGAGAAACAAAAGATCCGGTTGCTCAAGCTAAGATTTATCAACTATTAGGCCAAAGTTATGAAACTCTTTCTGAAACTGGGACATGGGATTTGCCAGAATTTTACTTTGAAGCCTGTGTAAGAACGGCTCCAAAAACACCTGTGGCTAAGCAGTGTTTTAAAGAATTTGAGCGTTCAGTTGTGTTAGGCTTTTCTGGAAGCGCCGGTATTTTTATCCCAAAAGAAGAGCGTGTGAGAATGAGCGAGCTTAAGCTTTTGTCAGGGCTTAAGTAAGCCCATTTGATGGGCTAAAATCATTTCAATTTTGGAATCTCTAATGTCGATGCGAGCTTGGCATCGGCAGAAAGGGCAATCATGCCTGGAGATTCTATGGGAGCAAGATAGAGCCGGTCTTGGGTGTCAATCGACAGGGCAAGCCGATGTCCTTTATTAAAGATGTGATAAGTTGCGACCAGTTCAAATTCAATTTTCGATTGCATCGAACTGAGTTTTGTATAAACACCATGAGTTACTAATTTGGCTCCGCCTTCAGGATTAACATCATATAAATAAGCAACAAAAAGTGTTTTATCTCGATTGGTTTTTACTTGCAGAGTGATCTTTGGTGCGCCAAACAATGTGAGGGGTTTTGATAGTGGCTCGCTAGCATAATCTACTCCAAATGGGTTTATGCTAGGAATTTCGAATTTAAATACGGGCACATTAAAATGCCCAGATAAAATTTCAGATAAAATGGGGATGCCTGTCGTTGCCCAAGTGTCGCGTCCTGATGCGAGCCAGTCGGTGCGGTTCGAATTTGTATTTTTAGTAGTAGAGAGTCTTCCGGGCTGAAGTATTGTTTTGGGCTCCAGATAAAAGGGTATGTAGCTTGGATTCTTTAAGGTTGAGCTTGAAAAGGTGGTGTGTGTTTTATTGCGGTTTGTTGCAACTGAAATTGAGTTCATCTCAAAGTCTTCTGTTAATTTATTTTGAAGCCAATATTTAAACCACGCATGAACTTTTTTGAAAGTGTGATTGTTCACTGTAAAAAGACCGAAAGCTTCACCAGTGGCGTGAGTGCCCTGGTTGAGATCGAGTTGTTTAGGGCCAGTCAGTCGATTGTAAAATTCAATGATGTGATTGGGCTGAAATAAATTGTCGCCGAAATTATTTGAAATATAAACAGGAACACTTCGCTTATTGATGAGTTCAATAAATTCAAGTGGGCTGCGTTTATTTGTCCAAGATGTGAGTTCGCTTATATTTTCATAGCGAACCATGTCTTTAAAAAGCTCTAAGATGTGAGGGTCCATATTGCCCAGTAGATATCCGCTACCTAAGAGTATGGCGCCCCAAACAGCGCGGGGAGTATTGTTGCCAAATAGTGAATCACGTAGAGAGCCCCATGCGCTCATAGCCGCGCCCGTTTTTAATCTAGGCTCTACAGCTAGAGCTTTAAGTGTCATGCCGCCGCCATATGAAATTCCTGACATCCCTATATTGTCAGGGTCAGCGTCGGTATTTTGAATGAGCCAATCTATGACACTTGAGATATCTTTCATATCATTGTCGCCAATGACATCAATCATCCCGTCAGAGCATCCCCATCCTCTAGCGCTGTAACTCAATACTTGAAAGCCCTCGCCGGCAAACTGCAAAGACTGTTTTAAGTACTCATGTTCATCTAATGCCCAACTGTTAACAAATATAATAGTGGGTAATTTTTCTGAGTTATGAGTGCGAGGCTTTACAAGGTTTGCGGCAATTATAGAATTATCAAAAGAGCGGATCTCTATATCGTCATTATATTCATAGTCATCGTGAATAAGTTGTATTGATTTACACTTTTTGGCGTGAGCAGGTAATGAAATCAGCATGCTGAAGATGATTATTTTAAACATGTTTCCCCCCAAATTTTTGTCTATCTTTCAGTCATAAAGCTAGACCTTAGGCGCAATATTACATTGTAACATAAATATTCTGAAGGGCACTATTAAGCTTAAGTCTAGCGCCTCCGACATGACCTTAGTGTGGGGGAATGCATGAATTTTGATAATAAATTAGGCTTAGGACTTGTATTTATAATGACCTTAATTTTCAGCTCTCCGTTTGGTCAGTCGAGCAACATCCCTCATCTTTGCGAGGGCTTTGTCGAGAAAAATGATTTACGAATTCCAGTACCAAAAGATGGAATGCAAAAGCTAGCAGGCGGAGTGACTGAAGTAGAATTTAATGAGGCCATTGATCTTGTTGAGCAAGTGTATGCATCAATATTTTCTAAAAAAGGAAAGCGCTTAAAAGTTAAGAAGTTATGGAGCAATGATCAAGTAAATGCTGTGGCTTATACTGAGGGCGGCTTTGCTGTTGTTGAGATCTGGGGCGGCTTGGGTCGTCATAGTACGGCAACTCCTGATGCGATCACTTTGATAACATGTCATGAGGTGGGACATCATTTAGGGGGCTCTCCTAAAATGACAGATCAGGCATCTGGCGCGTGGGCTTCTGTTGAGGGGCAATCTGATTACTTTGCGACGCTTAAGTGTTTGAGAAAAGTTTTTAGTAAAGACATAGATGCGTGGAGTGGGTCAGTGGATCGCACAGCTCGTGCTAAATGTGAGGATTCTCATGGCGTAAATACTCATGACGCAAAAGTTTGCATGCGAATAGCAATGGCTTCAATGGCTTCAGCGAAATTATCTGCAGCTCTTTCGGGTTCGCAAGCGCCTAGTTTTGACTCTCATGATTCTAGTGTCGTGACAAAAACATAT
>JAGRAK010000211.1 GCA_020434645.1 Bdellovibrionales bacterium
TGGCACAATATCGTGTACCCACACAGCGGTTATAAATCATTTCATTTAAACCTTCTGTAGAATGCATTGTCGCCTGCACTGGGCATACCGTTTCGCAAGGGGCGTTGTCACAGTGCTGACAAAGTACCGGCATGTGCACAACATCTGGATTTGAAACGTCGCCGACATAGTAGCGATCCAGGCGAATCCACTGCATGATACGTCCTTGAAGGACATATTTCTTACCCACGACCGGAATATTATTTTCTGACTGACAGGCGATAATACATGCTGAGCAACCTGTGCACTTACTTAAATCAATCGACATACCCCATTTATGGTTTTCATATTTTAAATTGTCCCATGAAGAAATAAGTTTATGCCTATGAATATTCGCTTCTGGATTTTTCTTATATTGCTCAAGTGTAGCTTCAATAATAATTTGTCGACCCATCATTGTATTGTGACCTTGAGTATTGGCTAGTTGAGCCACACTCTTTGTTGCAACTAAAGTTGCAGAAAGGCCGCTATAACGAGTCTCATCTTTATTAAATTCAGCAAGCTGATAAGCATTTATGCCCACACCATTTGCAACAACTCCGGCCGCTGTTTGACCATAGCCCAGGGCGAGACCAAGAGTGTGATCGTTCTGGCCTGGCTGAATGTGCACCGGCGCTGACACTGTCACATCACCCACAGTCAGCTTCACTATCTGACCTTCTTGCAGATGTTTTTCTTCTGCTACTTTTGGTGACACACAAAGATAGTTATCCCAACAGATTTTTGTCACTGGATCAGGAAATTCTTGAAGCCAAGTCACATTGGCAAGACTGCCGTCTTTAAGACCAATTGTTGGATATAAAATCAGCTCGAGGTCTGCCGTCGGAACGTCTTTTTTCTTTAAAACGCTCAGAGCACTATTTTTAAATGATCTTGCGCTATCGCTGGCATTTCGTTTTGCCCCTACTGTGTCGACAACACCCTCTTGAAGAGTGGTCACCCAGTTGCGGCCAAGCTTACCTTCAAAGTAACTTTTAACAACTTCGTGAAAAGAACCGTAATCAGAAAAGCCTGAAAGACCGGCCGCTGCACCTAATGCAATCAAAGTGTCGCCATATCCGCGAGTTGCGTGAAGAGGTTCAATTGTCGGCTGCTGCACAGTGAAAACACCGCGCTGACCTTCAACATCACCCCAACCCTCCATAGAATGATGATCAGGGAGTACATAGTCACAAAATTGACCTGTTTCATCATTGCGGCTGCCCGTATAAACAGACATTTCTACTTTTTTCAGGGCATCTAAAAATCCTGATTTTGCAGGAGCTGAGTAACCTGGGTTCACACCGTGAATGATAAGTGTTTTCACTTCACCTGCGTTGATCGCTTTTATCAATGCCGCGAGATCTTCAGAAGAACCCTGAAAGCCCATGTTCGGAGAACGGCCATAATCAATTGTTACGCCATCATTGCCGAGCACTGTATTCAGCAAATTAGCTGCGACTTGTGAAGCCAAATCAGAACCACCAAGTACTAAAGACTGCCCTTTATTCTGCCAAAGATGAGACGCCACTTTAGAAAGTGTGCCATGTTCAAGTCTGAGACTTTCTTCAGCCTTATCAAACTCAGCAACAACAGAGGTCACAGCACTATCACCAGCAAACCGAGATACTTTTTTATTTATGAGAAGCTCATGAAGAAGTCCCATAAGAACTACTACAGAATGACTTGGACGAATTTGGTAACGTGTGTCTGCATTCGCGCCCGTCAAAGAAAGCAGTGACTCAAAAACCACAAGTTCACTCATGTTTTGACCAGGATTTCTGGTCTTTGAAAATAAACGAGTTTGCTGTGTGGGCTGCAAGAAAGTCCCAAGAAAATCATTATTAACAGCCACGACCATTTGTGCTTTATCTAGTGCCAGTCGCGGCGCCACTCGACTTCCGTATGAAATCTCTTGCCCGCGGACATAATTCTCGTGAGAAAGTGGCTCCCACTTATAAGTTTTGGCACCGAGCTTTGACGCAAATTCGTTTGATATTTTGGCAAGCGACGGTGAAACGATGCTACCAGTTAAAATCGCCACTTTGCCTTTTTTAAGCTGGGTTGCGATTTCTTCGTCGGCACGCTCATACATTGTCGACACTGTATCTCGACTTGTTTTCGACTCATTTAGCAAGTTGCGAATAGGCGCTGTTGCGCGGCCGGGATCATAAAGCGCAAGCAAGTGCGCGTGTGCCCGTGCCGACATACCCTTGCCATTTATGGGGCTTAGAGCATTGCCAGTTGCGTGAATAGGTCGCCCCTCACGCGTGGTCACAACGACGCCAAAAGTTTCACTGCCATCAGTAAATGATGAAGCATAGTGGTTAGCAATACCTTCAACGGCATCCACCGGACGTTTCACATAAGGAACAATTTTAGTTGCCGGACGACGTACGCAACCGAAAGAAGTGAGAGCCATGCTCGCACCCATTAACTTTAAGAATTCACGTCGAGCCCAACCTCCCTCACCGCTTGATGCATCATCGACAACAAGTGGTGAAGATAAAAATTCTCGCTCAGCTGTTTTTTGAAAATCTTCATCTTGGCGCCACTGCTCGAGACTCATCCAGTATTTAGGAGACCCTGATTTGCTTTCTGAATTATTATTATCTTGTGACATATCTGATTCTCCGCCTAGTAGTGACAAGTCGTGCAATTTGTTGGAGCGTTATTTTCTGGCTGACGATGACAATTCACACACCAACCCATAGACAAACTCTCTTGCTGTTTTACGATATCCATTTCTTGAACGGGACCGTGGCAAGTTTGGCAGTCTTTACCTCTTTTTATATGCATAGAGTGATTGAACTTCACATGATCTGGTAGAAGATTCACTTTGTACCACTCAACCGGCTTATTGTTTTCATAAGCTTCTACTAGTTTTGCAATCTCAGGGCTGTCTTTGCCGTTCACTTGGCGAACGAGAATATGACAATTCATACAAACATTCAGTGGCGGTACAGAAGCATGACGAGAAACCTCTGAAGTTGTATGACAGTACTTACAGTCAATACCGAGTTTTCCCGCATGAAGTTTATGCGAGTATTGTATAGGTTGCACGGGTTCATAACCCGCATTGTATCCTATAGCTATTTTGTTGTGGTTGATTGCGTATACAAAACCGTAAACTCCGAAGAGTATCGCTAGACCGATCACGGCTCCGATGATTTTTTTTGTCATACCTTGCCCTAAACTGATGCTGAAATAACAACGTCGTTATTATCAATATGTTTTCATAAAGTTTTAACTTTATAATTATTAAGGCCGAGAGTTTTATCTGTCTATATTAAAATGCTTTAAGTTTTCGGAGCCTTAAGACGATTGTAACGCAGCGTTGTGACATAGGTCACAAAGAGCAGATGTATAGCTACAAATGCCGCCACATACTCCACTCCACCAGCGCCAAACCCATAAGTGTGCAAACCTGCACCCAGCACGAAATTGACTCCGTACCACGCCATAATCACAAGTGAAAATGAGACGACTGCTGATGCGATCAAGCCATAGTCTTTTAATAGTCCCACAATTCGACCATGCAATATGGCTAAATATCCCAGCAGCGCAATAAATGCCCAAGTCTCTTTTGGATCCCAACCCCAAAATCGACCCCATGAGTAGTCCGCCCACACTCCACCCAAAATAACCCCGGCGGCCAGCAGCACCACTCCCACTTGAATGCATCTATATATAGATTGAACTCCAGATTTTATTTTGTCTTTATAACGAGTTTCATCCTTCAAGTAATAAAAGAGCATCACGTCCCCAATAAAAAATGCGAGAAAAAATGCGGCATAGCTTGAGACAATGATCACCACATGAGTCAGAAGCCAAAAATTATCTCTGAGCACGGGCTCAAGCGGCGTCAGCGCATCATCTAAAACTGAAGATGAAACATCACACAATATTAAACTCAGTGTCGTCA
>JAGRAK010000212.1 GCA_020434645.1 Bdellovibrionales bacterium
AAAAGTAGTAGACCTTGCTATCGGAGATCTTGAAGAGGCATGGCTGTCAGTTGAAAAAATTGATTGCTCATTTATACGTACCGAAATCAACCCACAGTTTGTGGGTATTGTTCCGCCAACAGATATTGTTATCGCTTCGACCTTTGACGTTGAATTAGAAAATGCAAACGGGATTATTACATTGGTCATTCCATATTCTACAATTGAGCCAATTAAACAAAAACTAGCTTCAGGATTTCAGGTTGAATCAGATCAAACAGATAAAAAATTGTGGACGTCTACAATTATGGAGCAGTTGCTTGAAACTGAAGTAGAAGCCAAAGTGGATCTCGGCGAAACAGAAATAGATGTCGAAGATCTAATGAAATTAAAAAAAGGCGATGTGATTTCTCTAGATCAAGACGCTACAGGAGAATTCGATTTACAAATAGAGGGTGTTAGAAAGTTTAAGGGCTTTTATGGCATACATCATGGATCCATAGCTCTACAAGTTACTAGAAAAGTTCAAAAATAAAGAAGTCATTAAGGGGGACACAAAATGGCTGAAGAGAATACGGCAAAAAAATTAGAAGATAATCCAGAGGATGCAGTTGCGGAGCAAAATATTGCAGCGGCAGCGGCCGACGTTGTCGAAGATACTCGAAACTTAGGATTAATAATGGATATTCCATTACGAGTCACAGTTGAGTTGGGTCGCACGCGTATGGTCGTCAGTGAGTTACTGAACTTAGGGCAGGGGAGTGTTGTTGAATTGAGTAAGCTCGCCGGTGAGCCACTCGAAGTATTAGTAAACAATAAGCTGGTTGCTCGTGGAGAAGCTGTGGTTGTGAATGAAAAATTTGGTGTTCGTTTGACAGATATTATTTCGCAATCTGAGCGTGTTGAACAACTGGGTTAGTTTTAGGAGTATTTCATGCGTTACCTTTTATGGTTATCGACAGTATTGATATCAGTATCTGCTTTTACGGCTAGCGCTAGTACTGATGTTGAAACAGTATCAGAGAATGAGAGCACTCTCGCAGATGATCAACTCATCACTGCCCCCATTGATAAGTTGGTATCAAATGCTGTGGAGACTGAAGAATTAACGTTACCTCCTCCTATTTCTTCTTTGAAGGAGTCAGAAATTCCTGTTTTGTCTGCTGCTAAAAGTAAAAAAGTAGAAGAAAAAAGCTCTTCGACCCGAGTCGTTCTGAGTATGTTTATTATTGCTTTGCTTGCCGGCGGGATGCTTTATTTTTCAAGATGGTACGCCAAGCATAACAAGGTTAACACAGAGACAACAAAAATTCGCGTACTGGGTCAGCACTTTTTAGGTCCACGCAAGAGTTTGGCTATTGTTCGTGTAGCAGGAGAAACAATTTTAATAGGGGTAACAGATCAAAATATTTCAATGTTGAAGTCACTTTCATTAATTGATGATGAATTCCCAGAATCAGTGCCAAATAGTTTCGCAAAAACACTATCAGCAACAGAAGAAGACGCAGATGATTTTGTCATCAGTAGTATAAAAGATAAAGTCTCAGCAAAAATTAAAAACATGAGGAATATTTAATGAGGCCGATTTGGCGCAACATTTTATTGGGATTGGGTATTCTTTTAGTGGGGCGCGCTCTCTACGCTCAAGGCATGACACTGCCGACAGTAAACCTGGGTTATAAATCAGTGTCAGACCCGCAAGAAATGGTCAATAGCATCAAGATTCTAATGGCGCTCACTGTTTTAACATTGGCGCCAGCAATTCTTATTATGATGACGGGGTTCACAAGAATTATCATTGTTCTATCTTTTGTTCGTCAGGCGTTGGGTACGCAGAATATGCCTCCGAACCAACTTCTTGTTGGCCTGGCTCTTTTTATTACACTTTTTATAATGTCGCCATTTCTTAGTAAGGTAAATGATGAGGCCGTTCAGCCCTTCTTAAATGGCACAATTAAACAAGAGCAGGCTATTGATAATGCTCTCGCACCAATACGTTCGTTTATGTTCAATCAAACACGTGATGGTGATTTGGCCCTGTTCGTAAACTTATCTCGTATGACACAGCCGAAAACCCGTGCAGACGTGCCAACTCAAGTTTTGATACCCGCATTTATAATTTCAGAACTGAAAACAGCTTTTCAAATAGGCTTTATCATATATTTACCATTTTTAGTGATTGATATGATTGCAGCAAGTGTTCTTATGGCAATGGGTATGATGATGTTGCCGCCTGTGATTATTTCATTGCCATTTAAAATTATGCTTTTTGTTCTTGTCGACGGGTGGACTTTAATCGTGGGCTCATTAGTGAAGAGTTTTGGGTAATATATATGACTGAAGAATTAGTGATTAGATTAGGTCAAGACGCCATTCGAACTACGGCTTTAATTGCCGCCCCTATGCTCATCGGGGCGCTTGTGATCGGTTTGATTATAAGTGTTCTTCAGGCCGTCACTCAGATAAACGAAGCCACACTAACGTTTATTCCGAAAATGATTGTTATATTTGTAGTTATAATTGTGGCAGGCCCATGGATGTTAGACGTTATGAGCCACTACACGATTGAGTTATACGAAAACATTTCAATGTTTGTGAGAGAATAATGGAGTCAGTTTATAATTTTAATATGACAGAACTACTCGCATTTGGCTTGGTGCTGCTGCGTATGACAGGTTTTGTTGTTGCCGCTCCAATTATTGGAACAGTGAACGTTCAGGTCAGCGCGAAAGTGTTACTCGCGCTTTGTATGACTTTTATTATATTTCCGCAGGTGGGTTGGCAACAATTGACCGCTGATATTGAATCTTCAGCAATTATTACTTTAGCTGTTAAAGAAATGTTTATTGGTTTTAGTTTTGGGTTTCTTGCGCGTATGTTTTTTCAAGTTGTAACCATGGCGGGTCAGATCATGAGTGTGAGTCTCGGCCTATCAGCAGCGCAACTGTTCAACCCGTCTATGGGTGAAACCTCTACAGCGCTGGATCAGTTTTATGTGATACTGGCCTCACTATTCTTTTTATCGATAAATGGGCACCATTTACTAATCGATGGGATATTTGAAACATTTCAGATTGTACCCATAACAAAGATTTCTATTTCTTTAAACGGCCTACAGGAGTTTGGGGTTGTGACACAGAAAATTATGGCAATTGCACTTAAGATGAGTGCGCCGATACTTGTTGCTATTTTGTTTATGAATGTTGCAATCGCCGTAATTGGTCGAGCAGTGCCTCAGATTAATATTTTAATTACGAGTTTGCCAATAAATGCAATGGCGGGATTTTTTGTTATGTTTGTGTGTTTGCCCTTATTGATTTGGCAGATGACTGATTTGTTGAATGTGACAACAGCGGAGCTGTTTAAACTTATAAAATCTTACTAATTGAAATTGTTCTAGGAAGGAACGATGGCTGACGAAGATGATAACTCAGAACGAACGGAAGATCCCACGCCGCAGAGGCGTGAAGATTTTCGCAAAAAAGGTCAGGTGGCGCAGAGTCGCGAGCTGAGTTCTGTCTTAGTGCTTCTTATTTCTTTGCTTGCCATGTGGTTGCTTGGCCGATTTTTTCTTCAACAACTAAGTGATGTGTTTACTCGATCTTTTACAGAATACGCCGTAACTTCTTCACGACATGAGGATTGGTTTATGGCTATCAAATTTGCTGCCACCAAATCAGCCATGATTGTGCTGCCGCTCGGTATATTGTTATGGGTTGTGAATGTGGCTTCAACCGTTTTGCAGATTGGTTTTCTTGCAAGCGAAGAAGTGTTGAAGTTCGACCTAAATAAACTTGACCCTGTCGCGGGCTTTAAAAAAATTCTTTCGCTGCGGGCTGTAGTTGAAGGCGCAAAAGCTATAATTAAAATGTCACTAGTGAGTTCTATTGTTTATGTCATTATTTCGAATGAGGTATTAATTGTGCCTCAGCTTATTAATTACGACGTTA
>JAGRAK010000213.1 GCA_020434645.1 Bdellovibrionales bacterium
ATTTTAAGAGCTACGCGGAGGGGAAAGGCGATACGCTGTAAGGTTAACAATTTAATTAAAAAAAAAGAGGCGAAAGAGAGAATTAACCGAGATATTGGTGACGATTCTGAAACCTTTTTAATTGGAACATTTGAAGAGGCTGTGCTGATTGCCTATCAAAAGAGTCGCATTGGCGATACGGTTCTTTTATCACCTGGTTGCTCAAGCTTTGATATGTTTGAGAATTATATTGAGCGTGGTAATTATTTTAAAGAGATGGTCAATAAGTTCCGCTAGACTTTTGTCTGCGTGTATTTTGCTGATTTTATTTTTACAGAGCATTGCGCAATACTCCGTGCGCAATGTAGTCTATAGATAATGAAACGTGAACTTGATCGCTCGCTTCTACTCACCATATTGTTCTTGCTCGGGCTCGGCCTTGTGCAGGTTTATTCATCTAGTTTTATTTTTGCCATTGAATCATTTGATGATGGTCTTTTCTTTGTGAAAAAGCAGGCTCTATTCATCGCACTTGCTGTTGGTGTTACATTTATTACGGCTTATCTGCCATGGAAGTGGGTTTACCGAGCCGGTATATTATTATGGGCGGTGGCCTTTGTCGGTGTGGTGCTGACACATGTGCCAGGTCTTGGTGTGCGTGTTGGTGGTGCTGTTCGCTGGCTCAATCTGGGTGGTGGCTTTCGTGTAGAGCCCAGTGAAATTTTAAAATACACTTACCCAGCGTTCTTGGCTTTTGTTCTGCCTCAGGTAGCAAAGCGGGGCATGACAATTAGAAGTGGTCTGCTTGTTCTTATGGCTGTCGCACCACTTGGGTTTTTATTGGCTCAACCGGATTTTGGTTCTGTTGCCATATTGTCAGCTGTCATGTTTGCGCTGCTCTTTGCTCGCGGGCTTAAGTGGCGTTATGTTGTCGCAGGGATTTCGGCACTTGGGGTTGCGGGCTATTTTTTAATAGTAAAAGTAGATTACCGCATGGCCAGAGTAACGGCCTTTTTAGATCCGTGGTCTGATCCAGCGCAAAAAGGATTTCAAGTTATTCAAAGTATGCTTGGTTTTTATTCTGGCGGTGTGACGGGAGTCGGTTTAGGTCAAGGCCAAGGCAAATTATTTTTTCTCCCTGAGGCGCACACAGATTTTACTCTCTCTGTTCTTGGCGAAGAGTGGGGCTTTCTCGGGATGCTCATTACATTAACGTTATTTGGATATGTGGCTTTGCGCGGGCTACAAATTGCCGTGAAATCTGAAGATGAGACAAAGCAGATTGCCGGTTTAGGTGTAACTTTGATTTTCACGATTACAGCAATGGTCAATTCAGGAGTGGCGATGGGCGTACTTCCGACCAAAGGGCTTGGAATGCCGTTTTTGAGTTATGGTGGTAGCGCTCTACTCTCAACTTGCTTTGGTTTAGGGATGCTACTGAATATTGATCGATCTAATAGAGAATCTAAGGTAAAGTCGTTCATTAAAATTAATTCTTAATGAAGGTTTAAAATGCGAATTCTTATCGCGGGCGGTGGTACCGGCGGTCACATTTATCCAGCACTTTCAATTGCTAAAGCAATAATAGATATTGATGCGAGTGCTGTAGTCGAATTTGTGGGCACTCCTTCTGGGCTTGAGACGCAACTCGTCCCACCAGCAGGATTTAAAATACATACAATACAAATAGGCCGGTTAAACAAAAATGTATCATTTGGTGAGCGGCTTAAAACAATACTTCAATTGCCAATTGCAATATTTAAATCATTTCAACTTATATTAAACTTTAAACCTGATGTTGTTTTAGGGGTTGGCGGTTATGCCTCTGGTCCTCTTGTGTTTGCAGCTGCAATTTTAAGATATAGAACCTTGATATGGGAGCCCAATGCCTACCCGGGACTTGCTAACAGAATATTATCTCGTTTTGTTAATCACGCCTTGGTTGTTTTTTCAGGTGCTGAAAAATACATGAACTGTCGAAAAATCACCCGTGTGCATATGCCGGTTCGATTTGAAATTGAAGATTTACATATTAAAAATATTAAAGGTCAAAATGATGGAGTATTAGAAAGTGAAGCGAATAATTTTAGTAATAAAAAATTTCATATACTTGTGTTTGGTGGGAGCCAGGGCGCTCGTGCCATTAATAATATTGTAAGCCGCGCGATTGAAGTGGGTGGTGCGTGGCTTGAGTCGACTGAAATTGTACATCAAACAGGTGCCGCTGATTTTGAAACCGTTCGACGCATATATGATGAAATGCCTTTGAATAAAGAAGCTGTCACAGTTCTTGAATACTTACACGATATGCCGGCCAGGTATGAGTGGGCGAATCTGGTTATTGCACGAGCGGGTACGGGGACGATCTCTGAATTAGCCGCTTGCAGTAAGGCGGCTATATTGATCCCGTTACCGAGTGCCGCCGATGATCATCAAACAAAAAATGCGCAAGCCCTGGTCGACATAGGGGGCGCGATACTTATTAAGCAAAAAGAATTATCAGTAGATCGGTTGATAGAAGAAATTATGGCGTTAAAATATCAACCAGAACGCTTGGCAGAACTTGAAATAAATATTAATAAATTTCACAAACCTTATGCTGCAAAAGAAATTGCGAAAATTATTCTGAAAAGAGATTGAGATGAAAGATTTAGTCCGATTAGCGAAAGCTCGAGTTCATTTTATTGGTATAGGCGGCATTGGCATGTGTGGGCTTGCAGAGCTTTTACATAATATGGGCGTGCAAGTTAAAGGAAGTGACCTTGCAGAAAACCAGCAAACCTTGCGATTGCGTGAATTGGGTATAAAAATCCAAATCGGACATGTTGATGAGAATATGGAAGAAGTAGATGTTGCGGTTTATTCATCAGCCGTTAAGCCTAGTAACGTCGAATTTAAGGGCGCCAAAAAGCGAGGTATTCCTTTGATTCCCCGCGCAGAAGCTTTGGCTGAAATTATGCGTCTTCGTCGAGGGGTCGCTATTGCCGGCTCACATGGTAAAACCACAACGACTAGTATGGCGGCAACAATTTTTTTGCACGCTCGGTTTGATCCGACAATTGTGGTCGGTGGGCGATTAGATTTGATTAAATCCACTGCTAAATTGGGTAGTGGGGAGTGGATGATTGCTGAGGCGGACGAGAGCGATGGTAGTTTTAATCGGCTTGCGCCAGAGATAACTGTGATCACGAATATCGACAATGATCATCTAGATCACTTTGGTACGATGGGGAATCTAGAGAAAGCATTTGTTGAATTCGCGTCACGCATTCCATTTTATGGGGTTGCTATAGTTTGTGGCGATTCGCCAAGGGTAAGAGAGTTATTTAATGATTTTCCGAAGCGCTTAATAACTTATGGTTTTGATAAAGCGAACGATTATCATTTAGAGGGCAATGCCAGTGTTTATAAACTCTATCACGGCGAAAGTTTTATTGGGGAGTTTAGGTTATTTTTACCAGGCCGGCACAATGCTCTAAATGCGCTAGCTGCAATACTTTCAGCAAATGTTGCGGGAGTACCATTTGATCGTTGTTTAAAAGGTATAGAGACCTATATGGGAGTCGATCGACGTTTTCAAAAGAAGGCCTCAGTTCATGGAGTTGATTATTACGATGATTATGGGCATCACCCAACCGAAGTGGAGGCCGTGCTCGCTGCATTTAAGGAGCAGTTTCCTGATCGTCGATTAGTCGTACTTTTTCAGCCTCATCGTTTTTCTAGAACGCAATCTTGTTGGGCTGATTTTTTAAAATCATTTAAAAATGCAGACAGTGTCGGTATTCTTGATATTTATCCAGCAGGAGAAGCGCCAATAGCGGGAGTGACGGCCGAAAAGCTTTGCGCTGAAATGAAGCATAAAGATTGCGAATATCTATCGTCAAAAGAGTTGGCTAAAAATAAGTACATTAAATTTTTAAAAAATGGAGATATTTTCTTAACTCTTG
>JAGRAK010000214.1 GCA_020434645.1 Bdellovibrionales bacterium
ATTTTATTCGATTTTGAATACCGTCAAAAATTGAATCAAAGAGGCGTCATGTGAAAGTTGATCAGCCGCTCTAACTGAAATTTTAAGCTCCAAGTTCGCCATATTAGCCCTCGCCATGTATTGTAGTACATAAATTCAAAATATATCTTATGGTACATATACTAAAGGCTAGAAGCCCAGCTTCTTACGAAGAGTCAGTGGGAAGCGATAGCTACCGAATCACGTATTCAATCGGAATTTCAAGTTTGAGTTTCTCGCGATGAGCAAGGTCAGGGGGGAAGGGTTTAAACTGGTGAATATCTCGAATGAGTGCCACTGCAGCCGAATTTAAACGCTGAAAGGGGCAGGGCTCTACAAGCTCTACAGTTTGAACTTTGCCACTTGCGCTGATCACAACAGCCAGTTTCACACGGCCATACTCTTTCATTCGGCGAGAATTTTCAGGGTAAATTTTTCTTTGTAAGATGTGGTTGCGAATCTCAGCAATGTAGTTTGAGTATCCCGTACTGATTCGGGCTTGGTCTGCATCGTCAGAAGACTCAGCCGTACTTTCGGTCGATAAATTTTTTGTCATTTTTCTTCTGGATTTTGTTTTTTCAGCATGCTTCGGTATTAACGGGTGCTCCTGCATAGTTTGTGGCAGGTCTATGATCTCCATCATAACAATCTCTTGTTGGTGAACGGTTACAAGTGAGCTTTCACCTGTGTGAATAAGAGCGAGCCACAGGCAAATGTGTATTAAAAGTGACATGATGAAACTATTACGGAGTCGATTTGTGGGCATGAAGCATCCTAACCCAGAAGGAAGACAATATTCAACTTGTCCTTGCACGAGACGCGATATATTAAGTGTGCCGGTAAAAAATTTCTAGGAGGCACTGCCCGTGAACACTTTTCAGATTCAATTTTTCGCAGTTTTAGTTTTACTCGTTTCAGGCTTGGGGTCAGTTCGGGCTCAAGCTCAAGGGAGTTTAGACTCCCAAACGACGGTCACTGTTGACCAGTTGGGTGAGGGTGACCAGAGTGTACAGTTAGATGCCATCACTATTGATACTGGTCTTGAAAAGCGAAGATCGGATCTTATTACCGCTCCAGGAAGTTTTGTGATGAAGGGTCGTGAAACGATTGAGGCGACACCTAATGGTAAACTTTCTGATGTTTTAACAGCAGAGCCCAATGTCAATTTTTATGGCGGTCCTCGCGGTGGAGCGCAGCTTCCGCAAATACGCGGCATGCAGTCTGAAAGAATTTTAATTTTAGATGAAGGTGTTCGTCAAAATTACCAGAGTCAGCATACAGGTCGTGTGTTTACAGATTTTTCTATGATTGAAAATGTAGAAGTGGTGAAAGGCCCATGGTCGTCTCTTTATGGCAGTGGGGCTATGGGGGGCGTAATCTCATATCGTCGAGCTACTGCGGGTGATTATTTAAAGCGGGCAAATGTACATAAGAGTAAGTATTTAGGAGCTGAGGTTAGTTTTGATTCAGCGCCTGCATCAGACGGGTCTGGGCAACGCATGACAGTTTTTGGTCGTGTAAATAAGTGGGAGCCTCTTATTTCATATAAGCAAGCTTCAAATGGTGATGTTCGACTCTCGACTGGTGAAGAATTAAAATATTCAGCAAACAAAGTTGAAGATCTGTACACCTCGCAAAGTTTTCAACTCAGTTCAAAACAAGCTCTAAATTTGAAAATAAATAGCTTCACTGATAAAGGGCGCATACCGCTCAATCCCATTCTCAACCACACTAACTTAAATCAGATTGGTGATAGCACAGCTACGAAACAAGATGTCGTGGCTGACTATCAGTATAGAGGGCAGCAGGCTGATTTTCATTTTAGACCTTCGTTTCGCCAGACGACCGTAGAGCGAGTGCGTGTGAGTGATGGGCGCGCCGACATTCAAGGCACGCAAACGACAGGTGCAGACACTTGGGTTACTGTTGATAATGTTTGGGGTGAAAATTTAAGATCAACTGTGACGGCTGGAGTTGAAGTTCTTCATGATGTGAATAAAGGTGAGCGAAATGGGGCTCAGCTCAATTCGTTTCCGAACGGAACATCTGATCAAGCAGGTGTGTACTTACAGCCCTCGATGCTGATCGGAGAGAAATGGACGATCACTCCGGGTATTCGTTATGATTCTTTTCGAAATGAGATTGAAACAGCCGGTGTAAAATCCAATTCGGGAGAACAAGTATCTGGCAAACTTTATACAAGTTTTGAACATCACCCAGATAAAAAAATATTTGCTGGCTGGGGTCAGGCTTTTAATGCGCCAAGGCTGCAAGATATTTATTTGTCAGATATGCACTTCCCAGGCAATTTTTTCGTGCCCAATCCAGATCTAAAATCTGAAGAGTCATATACTGTTGAAGTTGGCACTCAAAATATTTTTCGTGTTGATTCATCAAATGCAGTGGCAGCAGATCTCACTTTATTTGAAACTCAAGCTCGAGATTTTATTTCTCGTGATGTAAAGGCCACAACAACACAAATGATGAATTTAGATAGGGTGGAGCTCAAGGGCTATGAAGCCACTGTTGGCTGGCAGGGCATGAGTCATGCTGCTAAACTGGGATACGGACAGGTGCGTTCTCGAGATCTTTCAAGTGATCAACCTTTAAAAGATACGCCAGCCGACCAGTGGACGCTTTCTTTAGAGCTATTTGCAGGGGACACTTTGCGTTTAGGTACTGAACTTGTGGTCACTGAAAAACAAGATCAAGTTCCAACGATTTTAAAGCCTGGAGACCTACCAGTGGCTCAGACGGCGGGGTACTCTGTTCAGAATGTTTTTATTCAATACAAAACTTTAAAGGGTGTCACTGTTAATGGTCGCATTAATAATATGTGGGATCGCGAATATCAGCCACATGGTGAAAATATCCCACAAGTCGGTCGTGATTTGCGTGCCGGCTTAAGTTGGATGTTTTAATAACTGCCAAAATTGGGCATTGGGTATTGTAAATACTGACCGCTTGCCGGCTTGAGCTCGTATGTGTGGCCGGCATTGCTGGCATAAATGCTGCTCTTTATAGCCAGTGTGAAGACCTTTATATCGAGCCTCGTGCTCATATTCATTATCTCACTTTCAGCAATAAACAGTTATAGTGCCGTGGGCGATCCCAACCGCTACTGGCCAGTTGGCTCTACAATAGATGTTTTGTTTTTGGATGGAAGCCAGCAGGATCAAAACTTTGTTATTGTGAATGCTCTGAAGTGGACTCACGCAGCCAATATTAAATTCAACTTCTATAATATTCGTGTTCCGGGACGAAATTATCAGGTGCGAATTACGTTTAAGGGCTGTAATAATCGATCTGAGCTCGGCACAGATGCTCTGCTTGTTCCACAAAATAAGCCCACGATGATGCTGCCAGTTTTTAATAGTATAGCGGCAAGCCAGAGTAATAAGGCGCGCGTCGTGTATCATGAATT
This sequence comes from Bdellovibrionales bacterium, assembly GCA_020434645.1. Classification (GTDB taxonomy): domain Bacteria; phylum Bdellovibrionota; class Bdellovibrionia; order Bdellovibrionales; family UBA1609; genus RBG-16-40-8. Next base: position 3,443 of record JAGRAK010000214.1, read on the forward strand.
TGGTCATGTGTTAGGGTTAAAACATGAGCACCAAAGCCCACGCTTTGCTTTCAGTAGAAATTCGGTAGCTGTAGAAAAATGTATCAAGGCCAAGCTCAAAAAAATATCTTGTTACAACAATGAGTGGAGTGATGAAGACGCTGTAAATAAGAAGATATTTGAACTGTGCGCAGCAAGTTATGAGCCGTTGCCGGCTACAGACTATGCTTTTACAGACTTCGATTCAAAATCTATTATGATGTATAATATTGGAGCAGGAACTATTGCTGATTATCCATATGTTTATTTTGATAAGTCAGAGACAATATCAAAAGTAGATCTCAGTTTCGTTGCCAATGCCTACCCAAAATCGGATTCGCAATAATTTATTGCCCAAGATAGGGTAACAGCTCTGAGGCTTTCGTGACATCTTCTCCGCGACATTCATTTTCACCGCAGCGCTTTGAAGTCATGCAGCCACCTTGAGCGATAAAGTCAGTC
>JAGRAK010000215.1 GCA_020434645.1 Bdellovibrionales bacterium
TTCTCAACTCGTCGAAGTTGTCGGCGACAAGCAGGTGACGGCCATGAAGCTCGAGAATGTTGTAACGGGAGAGAAAAAAGAAATGCCAATAGATGGTGTTTTTATAGCTATTGGTCATAAGCCCAACACGGAGCTCTTCAAAGGTATTTTAGAAATGAACGATGTTGGATATCTCACGACGAAAGATAAATCGACATACACTTCAATTGAGGGTGTCTTCGCGGCAGGAGATGTGCAAGACCATGTATACCGACAGGCCATTACAGCTGCCGGGACTGGTTGTATGGCAGCCATCGATGCTGAACGTTGGTTAGAGCAGCAAGAGCACTAATGAAAAAAAAGGTCAACACTCGAGATCTTGTGGATAAAATTGCAAAGATCACGCGCGAGCGAATGACCTCTGGCGCTGTTGTAGATTTTAATAACATTAAAAATAATCTGCAAAAAAAACATACTCCAACTTTGCTTGTGGTTGAAGACGACGAAACTCTTCGTAAGGCTTTGAAAAGAATATTTGAGGCTAGCGGGTATCGGGTGCTGGCCGCAAGTGATGGGTCAGAATTATCAGAAGTTCTGTACGAGACATACATTGATCTTATAATGTTAGATGTAGGTTTGCCGTGGATCGACGGTTTTGAACTCGCCGAAATGATGAAAAATCATCCTGATTTAAACCCAGTGCCAATTGTGTTCATTTCTGGCAACAGCGATCAAGAAGCCATTAAAAAAGGGTTCTTTGTTGGAGCACACGACTATATCACAAAGCCATTTGATATTGAAAAGGTCAAAAAAACCGTCGACACATTGCTTGAGCTCAGCGGTGCTATCGAAGGGTAATGCCTTGGGGGATTGCACTTAATAATTTTTTTGTATAGTCGTGTTTTGGGTTTTTATAAATCTCAACGGCATCGGACATTTCAACAACGATACCTTTATTCATCACAGCGACTTCATCAGCCATGTATTTAACAACAGCTAAATCATGCGAAATAAAAATATACGAAAGATTAAACTCATCTTGTAAATCTAAAAGAAGATTTAATATCTGCGCCTGCACAGATACGTCGAGAGCTGAAACAGATTCATCGCACACGATAAACTCAGGCTCTACAGCAAGGGCGCGAGCAATACATATTCTTTGGCGCTGACCACCTGAGAATTCGTGCGGGTATCTGTTGAGCATTGCGCGATCAAGACCAACTTTTTCTAATAACTGCGCCGCGCGCTCTTGTCTTTCGCTATTAGTTTTAAAAAGATTGTGAATGACGAGCGGCTCTATTAACGCAGATCCAATTGTCATTCTTGGGTTTAAAGAAGCATAGGGGTCTTGAAATATAATTTGAACTTTTCTGCGCAAAGCGCGCATTTCATCTTTTGAAATTTTAGTTATATCGCGGTTGTTATAAAAAATTTCTCCAGCTGTGGGCTCAAGTAATCTAAGTACGGTGCGGCCGAGTGTAGTTTTGCCACAACCAGACTCGCCCACTAGACCAAGAGTTCGTCCTTTGCGTACGTTTAGGGTGACATCATCTACAGCTTTAACCCATGTTTTAACTTTGCCGAAAATGTTTTTTTCAAGCGGAAAATATTTTTTCACATTCTTGATTTGCAAAATAACGGGGTTGTTTTTTTCATCCATTGAGCGCGCTACTTTTTCGACAAGTAGGCGAGAGAGATCAAAATTTCGCTCTTTGCCATCTTCAGTCATAAAGTCGCTGACTGTCGGTAGTCGGCGAGGGCTTTTTTCAAGCGTTGGTCGACAGGCAATCAAGCCTTTGGTGTACGGGTGTTGAGGGTTATTGAAAATATTTTCTTTAGTGCCTCGTTCTACTATGTCGCCACGGTACATAACAATAACTTCGTCTGCTATATCGGCAATAACACCGAGATCATGAGTGATGAAAATAACGCTCATCCCATATTTTTTTTGAAGTGAGGCTAAGAGCTCTAGAATTTGTTTTTGTATGGTGACATCAAGTGCAGTTGTCGGTTCATCTGCAATCAGCACATCAGGTTCGCACGCAATAGCCATAGCGATCATCACGCGCTGTCTTTGCCCGCCACTCATTTCATGAGGATAAGATTTTATACGCGAAGCGGGGTCTGGTATGCCAACTTGATCGAGTAGCTCAAGAACGCGCTTGTTGGCATCATCTTTAGATAACTTTTGATGTAACATAATGGTCTCAGCAATTTGTTCGCCTACTGTAAATACAGGGTTGAGGCTTGTCATGGGCTCTTGAAATATCATTGATATTTTATTGCCACGAACTTCGCGCATTTTCTCATCAGAGAGGCCGACGAGTTCTTGCCCCTGAAAATGAATTTTGCCCGAAACAATTTTGCCTGGGGGGTTTGGTATTAAGCGCATGATGGCAAGTGAGGTGACACTTTTACCCGAGCCGGATTCGCCAACGAGACCGAGGGTTTTGCCTTTGGGTATATTAAAAGAAATATTTTTTACAGCATGAACCACGCCGTCGTCTGTTGTGAAATCTACTGTTAGATTTTCAACTTGAATAATATTTTCTGACATAGAGCCCCCTTGTGTACGCCCACCACTTTAGATAGTAGGTCACGCTATTGTAGTCAATTTTAACTGAAAGCGCGAATAACTTTTGGTAATTCTTTATAGTGTGCAATTGTAGCATGTGCGCCACATTGTATCAGTTGCGATATGGGTCCGTAGCCAAAACTGACGGCAACCGATCGAATATCGGCATTTCGAGCGACCAACATGTCGGGTAGCCCATCACCGATCATAAGGCAGTTTTTTAGCTCAGTGTTAGTTTCGCTTAACACTTCATGAATGACTTGAGGATTTGGTTTTTTTACAGGGAGCGAATTGCCGCCTAGTATTTTTCTCCAATTGAATTGATTCAGCTCTGACTTTGATACTAGTTCACGGACATAATGTTCAGACTTGTTGCTAACTATGGCTAGCTCATGTGGCCAAGATTTAAGAAAATCAAGTACGCCAGGATATAGAAAAGACTCTTTCAAATAGCAATTGCTGTAATAGTTATGAAATTGTGCTTCTAGTTGGGCGATATTGTTGGTCGGATGCATAAGCCGGCTATCGAGCTTTACAAGTAGCTCTTTAATGCCATCACCGATGTAGGAGATTATTGTTTCACTGTCGACAGCGGGCTCGCCGTGATCAGCCATGAGCTTATTGAAAGCGTTTACAATGCCAGGGGCGGTGTGAAAAAGAGTGCCATCAAGATCGAAGATTAAGAGGTTGATCATATGGCTCTAATTACAGTATGACTGAGTCACTATGTCGAGAGAAACTTTAAGTAAATCAGAAACGTATATCAATAGGTATTTTGTCAAAGACGATCTTGATCTTGTTCGAGTGCGCGAAGCATTAAAGGTAGACGGAAAGTTTGGCATAAACGTAAGCGGAGCAGAGGGTAAGTTTTTGCAATTCTTGGTCGGTGTGTCTCGAGCTAAAACAATAGTCGAAATTGGTGTGTTGTACGGTTACTCGACACTCTGGATGGCAAAAGGCCTTCCCGCTGACGGGACGATTATTGCCATTGAAAAAGATAAGAAAAATTTTGATCGTGCATCAGAGCTTATTAAAAATTCAAATGTCAGCTCAAAAATTCATTTGATTAATGGAGATGCTCGTGAAGTTTTGCCTCAAATTGGTTTAACCCCAGATTTGATTTTTATTGATGCTGATAAGAGTAATTACCGTCATTACTTGGATTGGGCGATGAAGGCAATTAATGTGGGTGGCGTAATTATTGGCGACAATACGTTTTTATTTGGCCACTTAATTGACGAAGATCGCGGTGAAAAAACAAGTCCGACGGCTATCGAGTCTATGAAATACTTTAATGAAACGCTCGCGGCAGCGCCAAATTTTCGTTCTATCATGGTGCCTACTTATGAGGGCAT
>JAGRAK010000216.1 GCA_020434645.1 Bdellovibrionales bacterium
GAGCACTCGACCTAAACCATCTGAGATTTCTTTTCTACTTTTGTCGGGAATACCTATATTGATTTCCATAAGGGCTCCTTTGCTAAGATGAGAGGAGTGTATGCTTATACTTGAATATTTTCAAGTTTATCATAATCGATTTGCATACTCTTAATTTGGTGATAATTTGGCCTTATGGTGGATTCTGAGGCTTCTCTGTATTTTAATCGTGATTTGAGTTGGCTCAAGTTCAATGAGCGAGTCTTGTATCAAGCTCAAGACGCTCGAGTGCCGCTGCTTGAACGGTTGCGTTTTTTGGCTATTTTTTCTAATAATCTCGATGAATTTTTTATGAAACGAGTGGGCTACTTGAAGCGCGTGGTAAGCCATGCTGTGCCCGCGGTCGGAGCTGATCTTGTTCCGCCGGAGCAACTCCATTTAGAAATTCGAGAGATTGTGAGAAAGCAACTCGTCGTGCGCGAGGAGGCTTACGAGAAGATCAAGGCTGAGCTTGGTAAAAATGGTGTCAGCTTTGAAAAATGGGAGAATCTCACTGACGAAGAGAAAAAATGGGCAAAAGGTTATTTTCAATCTAAAGTATTTCCGGTTTTAACACCGCTTGCGGTTGATCCGTCTCATCCATTCCCATTTCTCTCTAATTTATCTGTATCGCTTGGCCTCGTACTTCAGCATCCTAAAAGTGGAGAGACTTATTTTGCTAGAGTGAAAATCCCGAATGTGCTGCCTCAATGGGTGAGGCTTGAGCCCAAGTTAAAAGAGGGAAGTCACAATACATACCGTTTAGTTAAGTTGATTGATCTGATCACTGAAAATTTGGGGGAGCTGTTTCCGAATATGATTGTGCAAAGTGTAATGCCCTTTCGTATTACTCGAAATGCGAATATTGCTGAAACTATTGACGATGTCGAAGACCGCCTCGATATGGTGGAAGAAGAATTGCGACTACGTCGAGTGGCACAAGTGGTTCGCTTTGAACATGGTAAGCCAATGGACGCCTCGATGTTTCAGTTTTTTTGTAAAGAACTAGATTTGACAGAAATTGACCTTTATCAAGTGCCTGGTGAAATTAGTTATGATCCATTAAATGAAGTGGCCAGCTTAAATATCCCGTCGCTTCGTTATCCGCCTCATACTCCTGTTAAACCCGTGGCCTTTCGTGAAGAGGGGCGCGATATATTTTCAATTATTCGTGAGCGAGACGTACTTGTTCATCATCCCTATGAGAGCTTTAATGACTCAGTTGAAAGATTTATTCATGAGGCAGTGAAAGACCCAAATGTATTAGCTATAAAGTTAACACTATACAGAGCCGGTGAGAATAATCCTATTATACCGCTTTTGATTCGTGCAGCCGAAAAGGGTAAGCAAGTTGTTTGCGTAGTCGAGCTCAAGGCTCGCTTTGATGAAGCTCGAAATATTTACTGGGGAGAAATGCTTGAGGACGCCGGCGTACATGTTGTGTATGGTGTTCCAGGTAAAAAAATTCACTGTAAAACAGTTCTAGTTATACGTAAAGAGGGTGAGAGCTACCGATTTTATTCACATATCGGCACCGGAAACTACAATGCCAATACGGCTAAGCAGTATACAGATTTGAGTTTATTTACTTCAGATAAAAGAGTCGGCAATGAACTCATCGAAGTTTTTAATTTTTTAACAGGGCTCAGTTTAAAACGGAGCTATACTAAACTTTTGGTGGCGCCAGTGAATATGCGCATGCGCTTTATTCAATATATTAAAAAAGAAATAGAATACCAGAAGAATGAGGGCAATGGGCATATCATTGCGAAAATGAATAGTCTTGAAGATCCGGATGTTTGCGATAATCTTTATAAAGCATCGCAGGCCGGAGTAAAAGTTGAACTTATCGTGCGTGGTTTTTGCACGATAAAACCCGGAGTTAAGGGTTTGAGCGAAAACATTACGGTTTCATCTGTTATCGGTCGTTTTCTTGAACATTCGCGCATATATTATTTTCGCCGTGGGGCAAAAGATCCACTTCAGGGAAAGTTCTATATAGGATCGGCTGATTGGATGTTCAGAAACTTAAATAATCGAATTGAAGTTGTCGCTCCGGTTGAAGACCTTACGGCTAAAGAGCAGTGCTGGCATATTTTGCATACTATGCTCCACGATAAAGTTTTAGCATGGGATCTTGATTCAAGTGGTGAGTATACTTTGCGAAAGCCAGATAAGTCAGATGGTAAGGGAGTGCACGAGGAGCTTATTAAACATTATGCGAGTTTAAGTGGCGTTTAAGTTTATTCTACTCAGACACGCGCATGCTGGCACAAAAGAAAAGTTCAAAAAAAAATTCAGTCTGCCTGACTCAAAGCGCCCCATAAGTGCGCGCGGCCGGCGAGAGATGAAAGATGTATTAAAAGCTATTATGAGGCTGGTGCCAAATATTGATTTAATATTGTCATCAGATCTTATGAGAGCTGAGCAAACCGCTCATTTATTAAATAAAAAATACCGCAAGGCCAAATATCAAGAGATTTTAGAACTTCGACCGAACTCGCACCCACGCGAATTAATAAAAAAATTGAAGGCCGTTGCACAAGATGAGTGCGTTGCCGTCGTGGGGCATGAGCCGCATTTGAGTCGACTACTTAGTTTTATCTTGACGGGTGCCGACCAAACCGACTTTGATATAAAAAAGGGCGGATTTGCCATTGTAGAATTTTATGATCAATTCAAGATCACACAGGCGAGGTTGATGTGCTTGGTACAGCCACCAAGGTTAAAGCAGCTAAAAAAGTGAAAGTTCGTAAAAAAAAGAAAAAGCCCACAGGCTTTCGATTGGCCATAATTGATTTGGGTACGAATTCTGTGCGCTTCGATGTTTACCGGATGAGTGGCCGTCAAGCTGTCAGAACTTATCGTGATAAAACTATGATTCGTTTGGGTGATGGTGTTTTTAAAACGGGCAGATTATCACCTCAGGGTATGCAAAGAGCTGTGCATGCTTTTTTAGGGTATCGTAAACTTATGCGCGAACTGCGCGTTGATCAGGTTGTGGCTTTTGGCACGAGTGCGTTGCGTTCATCTAAAAATGCAAGTCAGTTTATCAAACTTATCGAGTCTAAATCAGGCATACGAGTGAGAATTATTTCAGGTAAGGAAGAGGGGTCATTAATAGCCAAAGGCATTTTATCTAATATCGTACCTCCAAAAGGTGTCTATGCACTTGTCGATATTGGTGGTGGCAGTACAGAAGTTTCTTTGTGCCGAGGTCAAAAAATTTTAGCTTGTCATAGTCTAAAGTTGGGCGCGAATCGTCTACAGCAGATGTTTTTTAAAACAATTCCGCCGACTTTTAAAAAAGGCCAATTGCACCCGGTACTTGCACTTCGCCAGCATTTAAAAACCGAGTTGCTGTCTATAGCTAAATTGAATGACAAATATGATATTCGACTGGCGATAGGTTCAAGTGGCACAATTCGATCTCTCAGTCGCATCTTGAAGAAAATTGGCCGATCTAGTCAGGTTATTAACCGAGTAGACCTTACGTCATTGACTGCTGAGCTTCAAACAATGACTCGTGCAGAGCTTGCGGCTATCCCAGGCCTTGAGCCTAAACGTGTTGATTTAATACTGACTGGCGCCATCCTGCTAGAAGAAATTATGTTTGCGTTGGGAGTACGTTATGTGGCCGTAACGGAGTTTTCGTTAAGAGATGGCATTTTACAAAATGAACTCGAGTTTCGCGCTTAATATAATTTTATAATTTAATTTTTTCTTTTGACCAATTCTGCCACTGCTGACAATCAGCGGTGGGATCGATTATTTTAACAGGCTCATGAAACTCAATGGTCGCTTGAATTTTTTGTTGTCGACTTAAATTATATAAATGGAGCGG
>JAGRAK010000217.1 GCA_020434645.1 Bdellovibrionales bacterium
AAGGAATGCCTTTATCATCTGCTGAGTATGAGCTACACTCACCAAGATAATCAATTTGTGGTTAGTTAAGTGTGGCGATAGAAAGTGCTGAAAAGGGGCGAAGAGCCATTTTTTATAATCTTAAATTACCTCACTGCTTTTTTGCTGATTTCAGTTGCCTTATCAATTTGGCTGCACCCTATACGAACTTCTTTTCATAAATCTCTATGTTTTTTATTTGTACTGGCAGGAGCAATTCAGTGGCTGTTGGCTTTCGCTCTTGAACGTGAATCGGGTTATCTCTTACAGCTAGTTACAATAGGATATTTATTATTCACCGTCTGTGCGGCATTTGTTTATATTAAGTTTAACTTTTTTAAACGCGCAGACCTTCACGGCAAAGATTTGCCAATATTGAAGTTTGTGCTTCTTATGCCGTTTTTGTCAGCATTGTTTGCAGTAACAAATATTTTCTACGCCAATCACGTTCTACTGACCAACTACACTCCATATAGTGGTTTTTTTGCAATGACACTCGTTCATATGATCTCACGATGTTATTTTGCTCCTGGGCCTAAGGTCATTCGCCGAGAAATTATATTTATCGCAAGATGTATTGTATTTGGTGCCTTCTGTAGTGGAGTGATGTTCTTGAGCGGGGTCATCATTATTAGTGGTCTTCAGTTCTATTTGGCTCTGGGCGTGGTCTATGCTTGTTCGTTATTATTCACCTCTACATATACTCAGTTAACGGCAATGATTGATAGGGAGTCTACGCATTTTCTAACCATTTTAAGCGAGCTAGATAAGTCTTCGCTTTCTGCCTTTATTCGTGATTTGTCTCGGGCGGGGATCTTAAAAAATGTGAAGGTGGCAAGCCCGGTGCAAATTCAAGAACTGGATTGTGGTGATGTCTATGCGCTACTTACTGAAGGTGCTGTTTATACATTAAGCTTTGTAGAAGAATGCTTAAAAGAGATTAAAACCAATCGAACCAATGTTAGCGCGTTACTTGCTATTCGAAGCCTTTTAACACATTACAATGTGCAGGCTATAACTCGAATTGGTGACACGCGCTTTCTGCTTATGGCGAGTCAAGAGGCCTTAACATCGCCACTGGTATTTCATTCAGTTCTCGTTCACGTTTCGGTATTGATGGAGCGATTTATAACGCATGGATATGTCGTCCCAGAAGGTTTAGAATTAAAGAGCATATCTGACGGAGCCGTCGCTTCGAAAAGTGCGGAATCAAGAAACGTCGTTCCGTTTAAAGATCAAAAATCTTTCCTGGATTAATAATTTGGTCAGGATCAAAAACTTTTTTAATTTCTTTCATCAGAGAAATTTCAGCTTCGCTGCGTGTGCTTGATAAAAAAGCCTTTTTAACCAAGCCCACCCCGTGCTCGGCAGAAACGCTGCCCTCAAGGCGTTCAATCATATTGAACATGACTCGATCGACTTGTTTGCATTTTTTAACAAAGTCATCACTAGATAAGCCATCAGGCTTTAATATATTGATATGTAGATTGCCATCACCAACATGGCCGAACCATACGACTTCAAAGTCAGGATGCTCTTTTTTGATAATGTCTGACATTTCAATTAAAAATTCAGGAACTCTTGATACTCGAACAGAAACATCATTTTTATAGGGCTGCTTATGGCTGGTGGCTTCTGTTATATTCTCGCGAAGCTTCCAGAGATCGGTCACTTGCTTTGGCGACTGACTGACCGTGCCATCGAGTACTCGCCCTTTTTCAGAAAGTTCACTAAAAATTTCAAGTGCCTTTTCTAATTGTTCTTCGGTTTCTTTTTCAATTTCAACAAGCACATAATATTTTGTTGGTGTTGCAAACGGTGCCGTGCCGTGACCTTGAGCTGTGACATATTTTAAAGCGACGTCAGTGAACATCTCGTAGGCTAGTAAGTTAAAACTATTTCTATAGGCTGTGTAAATTTCCATTATGGAGTTAAGGTCATCGGTGCCGAGTAGTAAAACAACGGGCTCTTTTGGTTGTCGTGTCACTGCTAATGTGACTTCAGTGATAATACCAAGGGTGCCCTCGCTGCCGATAAAGAGTTGTCGAAGATCATAGCCTGTTGCATTTTTAACTAATGACTTATTGAGGTTTAGAATTTCTCCGCTGCCGGTGACGACTTTTAATCCCATGACCCATTGGCGTGTAAGGCCATAACGAATCACTTTGATGCCGCCGGCATTTGTAGCAACATTACCGCCGATTTGGCTTGAGCCACGAGCCGCAAAATCAATGGGGTAGTAATAGCCATTATCCCAAGCATACTTTTGCAATTGCTCGGTGATCACTCCAGCTTCACAGCGAATGGTTTGATCAAGAGTATTGAGCTCAAGAATCTTATTCATTTTCTCTAGACTGACTACGACTTCGCCATTTGTGGCATAAGCGGCAGCACTGAGACCAGTGCGTCCACCAGACGGCACCAGTGCCGTTTTATTTTTTCGCGCCCAGAGTACCAAATCTCGAACTTGTTCAGTGGTTTTCGGAAAAACTATAGCCTTTGGTTTCGGCGTAAAATGCTTCGTCCAGTCTTTGCCATAGGTTTTAAGTGACTCTTCGTCTGTGCGTGTCTCTAGGCCTTCAATCATAGTGGCCATAGTCGCATTAAATTTATGTGTTGTCGACTTTATGTAGGAGCTGGAGCAGTGCTTTATAATCAGCACAGTTTTCAATGGTGTAGGACTTTTTTTCAAGCTGGCTTAAATGAATATTTTTTAGGCTGAGTAAAGCCTTTTCGACAAATTGATTAGGGGAGGCGCCTTTTGCTAGGCAGAGTTTTTCAACCACCTCGCAAAGAATGGAGACCTCTGGTAGGCCATAAGTTTTACCGGTGCCTTTTAACTTATGAAAATCATCGCGTAGTTTTTCTCGATCATTTGCCTCGTAGTGGCTGCGAATTTCAGTCAATTTCTCAGGAAATGACGCTACATATTCAGCTTTTAACTCAGCCATCATCTCATCGAAGTTCATGCGGCGACCTCGCCTTGTGAAACGTGCTGGCGCCATTTGGGCAGTGTAAAATAAAATGTCGAGCCCTCTCCTGGGGTGGAGCGCACTCCAATTTGCCCGCCATGCTGTTCAACAATAGCTTTGGCAATGGCAAGTCCGAGCCCCGTGCCTTTGACTAGTGGGTTTTGTGCATTTGTGGCCTGCCTAAATTTTTCAAAAATTATTTCTTGATCATCGGGGGATATGCCGCGGCCTCGGTCTGAGACTTCGACCCTAATGTTGTTGTCTTCATCTAGGATGAACTGAACGGTCACTGTTTCTCCTTCAGGGCTGTACTTTATGGCATTTGATAAGAGGTTAGTGAGCACCTGTTGGCAACGATCTACATCAATGTTTAAATCTAAATCATCACATCCCTGTGCTGCAAGCTTGATATTTGTTGGCTGGCAAAAACCGTCAAGACTAGCAAATGTTTTATCACAAAGTTTTTTTGCGTAAACCCATTCTAAATGGAGCGGGAATTGCCGCGCTTCAATTTTTGCTAGGTCGAGTAGCTCGTTGATAATGCGAATGAGTCGTTCAGTTTCTTCAAGAGCAATGGTCATAAGGCTCTGACTAGTTTCATTCATTTTGCCGGCCACGCCTGAGTTGAGTAGCCCAAGTGAGCCTTTTATAGAGGTGAGGGGAGTTCTTAGCTCATGACTGGCAATACTTAAAAACTCAGTTTTAGCTTTGTCGAGTGATTTGAGTTCTTCTATCTGACTGAGTACTTTTTGTGCCATCGAGTTGAACTTAGCATGAACATCACCAATTTCGTTGGGTTCTGTAGCAGTGAATTCATAAGAGTAGCGATTGTTAATAAAGTCGGTCATTTTT
>JAGRAK010000218.1 GCA_020434645.1 Bdellovibrionales bacterium
TGAATATGTTAGACCATAAGTCCCTGTTTGTGATTTCGCATCGGTGTCTTTAGAAAAAAAATCGTAATTGTAATCGAGATGCTCCCCTTCTTACTTATCGCGAGCAGAATGAACAAATATCACTTGTCCAAAAAATTCAGTGTGCCAAAAAAGCTCAGATGATGCACCCACAAGATACTCAAAAGAATCACCCTTTTTGAATCGAACTCTCTCTTTCACATCTGAGATCGGAACCTCTTCAATTAAGCGCATAGTCTTTTTAGTCGGCACAAAATACTTATAAGATGCTGAAACACTCAAACTCAGCTTCGGGCCAAGAATCGGAAAGTCATGAATAGTCTCAATAAAAGGAGCATAGCTTTCCGTTCCAAACGCAAAATCATTGATAATATCAGGGTCATCACCCCTACCTGTCGGTAGATCCACACCCCAACGCACTCCATTTCGCGTCCAAAAATTGAGGTAATAATTGTAGTGCATAAAAAGACGAGTATCGCCGACGTTGTTACCCGTCCATGTACCCAGCGGCTCATATCCCATTGTATTCACAAAATAGTCTTGCAACACTTCGGCCGTCACTTTCGGCGCACGTTCTAACAATTGCGCTAGAACATCTAATTGTTGGCGCCTATCTGGATCTGCTGTTCTAGATTGTTCTCTTAATTCTTTTGAAGCCTTACTGAGTGCCGGCGACTGAGTATAGCCGCCTTTCATCTCAACTGTTGCATTGATTAACGGTATTCCGATACCGAACATAAGACGATCGGTAATGCCCCAACCCAAACCAAAAATACGAGCCTTACCACTGACCCTAGGGTCAAGCTGAAAACTACCCAACTCGAGTTGAGTTGATAAGCCCGGAGATATTTCATCAATAGATGTGATGACCTTTTCAATTTGATCTGATGCTGATTTTAAATCTGTGAAGTTCAATGAACCCTCAACAGCCAATGTCGAATACTGGCCAAGACTGTTGTAGCGACCTGGCACAGAGAGATTCAGCTCTGAATATGAAAGTGCACGACGGCCTTTTGGTAATATTTGAGTGCGCCCAGTTGACGGAAAAGCATGCCCCATTGATGAAGCCAGCGCCACACAAATGGCATAAAATAAAATCGATCGGCAAAACATGGGGTTTTTTAACTTTTGAGGGCGATTTACGCAAGCAAAACGAAATAAATTGTGGTATGCCACCTTATCTCTTCAAAATTACAGGGTGGATTTTTGAAAAAACGAATTTTAATTACATTTCTTTTACTTTTCACTTTAGGTTGCGGCGATACATTTGACATGAGTAGCGAAGTGCAGCCCATGTACCAGCCTGAGCCGATTTCAGAACAAGATCAAATCGTCGACATCACAATTGACTCCGAAATTGCCCCAGTTAAGATCAAGCCCACGTTTATTAGAAAGCTTGTTCAAATCACTTTTGGCTGGGTGCCGCTTGTGGGAGATATTCTTGAGCTCCCGCTCGACCTCGTTACATCCATATTGCCCAAATTTAATGCAATAGAAATTGCCAATATCCCCGAAGATGCCACCATTAATGACCCTGAAGTTTTAAGCATTATAAAGTCTGTTCAGGTCTCTCAAGTGTTTCTAAAAGTCACTCCAGAAGAGGAGCTACCTAAAGATGATCAAGACAAAAAGTGTTGGGTTTTTTTCAAATGTCGGGAGCCCAATCTCGATTTTATGAAAGAGATACGCATCTATATCGCCCGCGTTGGGCAAAAAGATAAAGGCATCTTGATCGCAAAAAGCAATGATGATGCTAAAATAAAAAGTAAAAAAACAGAAATTATTTTTGATATTGTTGAAAATGTAAACTTAAAGCCCATTATTTCAAAAATTCATGAATACGAAATTCGTACTCTCGTGCAAGGCAAACCACCGAAGAGAAATGTGTATATACAAGGCGGTATTTCTTTAGACGTCAGACTCAAGATCAGTTTTTAAGGATGACCTAATGGCAATTCCATCTTTTTATAGTCAAGCAGAGAAACTCAATCTCAACCGCATGCCACTTGAAATTCTGCAAGTTAACATCGGTAAGCGCTGCAATCAGGCATGTCATCATTGCCATGTAGAATCTGGCCCCCTTCGCACTGAAAATATGGAATCACCAACCGCAGAACGCCTGATAGAACTCCTACATACTTCACCCAACATTCATACTGTGGATATCACTGGTGGCGCACCTGAGCTGAATCCGAATTTTAAAAAAATTGTAGTCGCCGCACGTAGATTAGGTAAAAAAGTAATCGATAGATGCAACCTCACAGTGTTTAAAGAACCCGGACAAGAAGAAACCCCGTTTTTTTTAAAAGAGTATGGGGTTCATGTTATTGCGTCTCTCCCCTGCTACTCTAAAAACAATGTTGAAAAACAAAGAGGGCACGGCGTTTTTGCTAAAAGCATTAACGCCTTACAATTATTAAATGAACTCGGATACGCCAAGCCCGACAGCGGGCTCACTTTAGATTTAGTTTACAACCCAACCGGGCCATTTCTGCCACCAGCACAAGCAAAACTAGAACAAGACTACAAACTAGAGCTTAAAGAATTATTCAATATTGAGTTTAATAGTCTCTATACGATCACCAATATGCCAATTAAAAGGTTTTTAGACGACCTCAATCGCACCGGAAAGCTCGAAGAGTATATGGAGCTACTAGCAAACAGTTACAATCCCATGGCGGCTAAAGGCATTATGTGCCGCAATTTAATTTCAGTAGCGTGGAACGGCGAACTCTACGATTGCGATTTTAATCAAATGCTTGAACTGCCTCTCGGAGCCGGCAAAAAATCACTGTGGGATCTTTCATCATTTGAAGAATTAACTGACAAACCCATAACTTTTGCCAATCACTGTTACGCTTGCACGGCTGGCGCCGGCAGTTCGTGTGGTGGAGCATTAACTTAGTAATTAGACAGGATTCAGTGTGACTACAGGTGCCCTTATTATTTTTGTTAAAACTCCTGGCTTCTCACCTATTAAAACAAGGCTTGCTGCCGAAGTTGGCGATGATACCGCCGCTCAATTTTATTTATCAGCAATAAAAAAAACAGAATCATTAGCAATGGAGGCGATGAAACGCTGCCCAGGTCTTATTGCTTACTGGGCTGTTGCTGAGCCCGCAGGCATTGGTCATAACATCTGGAGAAATTTTTCAAACCTCTGGCAAGGTGACGGCTCTCTCGGTGAGCGAATGTCGTATATTTATGATCAAGCTATTGCTCGTCACGATTACGTCTGTTTTCTAGGCGCCGACTCTCCGCATTTGTCCGCTGATGTTCTTTGCGAAGGTATTTTAAAAACATCTTGGCGCAAAAATTTTGTATTAGGCCCAGCATTAGATGGTGGTTTTTATTTTTTCGGCGGCAGCATTCCTCTACCAAAAGAGCTCTGGACATGCGTAAACTACAGCAAAGACTCCACCGCTAGAGAATTGCGAGAAAGTTTTTATCCTCTGGGTGAATTTGATTTACTCCCAGAAAATTTTGATATCGACACCGCTCAGGATCTTAAAAAATACAATGCCCTGGTGACCAAGGGTGTTTAATTGTCACCGGGCTGTCAATTTCATGGTCACTTTTTGCACCCCTAAAACCCTCTAAACTGCTGAAAACAGAAGCAGTTCATGAACATTGTTTACGTTCCTAAGATATTTTAGCACCGATACACACATATCAAATCTGGCACCGATGTTGCTCTAATGACTCATATTGGAGGCCATTATCATGTCAAAACCAGTACCCCGAGCCATTGTGGGAGCATTAATATTTGATGAGAACAGACAGCTTTTTCTTA
>JAGRAK010000219.1 GCA_020434645.1 Bdellovibrionales bacterium
GCTTCTCATCAAAAGATTGAACACCAAATTCAACCGACACATAAAATTTTTCAGCGTACTCATTTAACAGATCAAAGAGTGCATCAGATATGCAATCAGGCCGCGTGCCCACTACAACTCCCACAACGTCAGAGTATGAAGCGGCCACATCAAAATGCTGACGAAGTTCTGCAACTTTAGCAAAGGTGGTCGTGTACGCTTGAAAGTAAACTAGAAACTTACCGGCATTCACGCGCTTCAAAACTCGTGAGCGTGACTCTTCAATCTGTTTGATTAACCCCTCTTTTTGAAGATCAGGGTAGGCCGCTGAGCCCGAGACATCACAAAAGTTACAGGTCTTCATTCCGTTTAGCCCTTCACGATTCGGACAGGTACCCGAAACCGTAACCGGAATTTTGTAAACTTTTTCGCCAAACACAGCTTTATAATGCTGACTGATGGGATAATAAGGAAGACCTTGCCAACGCACAGAATTTTGCATAACTGGTCATTAACGCATTGAGGCTAAATGGGCAATTTATTTATAGAAAATCAAACTCAGTATGACTTTTTCGACACGGCCGACGGCAGCCCCTCCATATGCCTGTCGAGCGATATGTTTAGGCCTGAGGCCATGCACCACCGGCAAGGAGCTTTAACCGAAAGCCTGTTTGTCTACCATGGGGTTTTAAAAGAAGCTCTAGAGCGCGAATGCCCCCCACAAATCTTATCGGTGGGGCTGGGTTGCGGTTACAACGAGATGATCACCGTTGCCCACTTCTTAAATACAGAAACTGGGCTTCCCGTCGACTTTTATCTCGAAAGTTTTGAAGGAGATCTTCAATTGCGCCAGGTTTTTAATAATTGGCTGATCGATCAAGCACCAGACTCCCCTCTAGAAAAATCACTTTCAGATACGTTTGAACGGGTTAGTCTTTTAGTAGCTGAGCACTTTTTCGTTGAACACGAGCTGTTAAAAGCCACCCTGCGAGACCTTATCGAGGCGAAAAAAATCAATATTCGCGAGTGGCTCACGACTGAGACGGACTTTTCATATCGATTTGGAGTGATCTATTTTGATGCATTTAGTGGCAAATCCACTCCTGAACTATGGACGGAAGACTTTCTTTTCAATTTTCTTGCGAGAGCCTCCGCCCCACAAAGCGGCCTCGCCACATATGCCGCCACAGGAGCCCTAAATCGGGCCCTTAAAAGATCCGGTTTTATTCTAAAAGAACAGCCCGGATTCTCAGGAAAAAGACAGTCAACGCGCGCCTTTCGCTCATGAAATACTTCTCGATTATAGAGCCATTATGCTAGGGTAGACCCCATGAATGAAGCACTTCGTAAAATCTGGCCTGAACTGAAAGTCTACCGCGGACAATTCGCCCTCGTTCTTGTACTGGGAGTTCTTGCCAGTGCCCTTAAGGGTATTGCTCCTGAAATGATTGATCGCCTGATGACGGCTTGGAACACAGGAGACAAAAAAACAGCACTCATTATACCGCCGATACTCGCCACCGTATGGGTACTCAGTTGTGTCGCACGTTATTTTCACGTTTATGTCATGAAATACACGGCCGACAAAATTTCAGTAAAACAGCGCCGCACCTTAATGGACAAATACCTTTCACTTAATCTTTCATTTTTTCAAGATTTCGATAAAGGCAGTGGCGGACTGATCTCACGCATGATCAGTGACATCTCGGTCATTCAAACAGGCATTCATCGTATTAGTGATTTGGTTCGCGAGCCCATCATGACTGTTGGTATGCTCGGCTATGTGCTCTATAAAGACTGGAAGCTCACTGTATTTATTATGATGGCACTCCCCATAGTAACGGCTGTCCTTCGTCGCATCGCTCGCAGCCTAAGAAAATATTCTCGAATCAACCAAGAGATCATGGAGGACCTTACCCGCACACTAAAAGAAAGTCTCGACGGCACTCGCATTGTGCAATCTTTCGGACTTGAGCAAGAGATGCGACGCAAGTTCAATGCGCAAGCCGATAGCTTTCTTGAAAATCGTAGAAAAATCATCAGTCGCGAAGAGCTGGCCGGCCCGCTTTCTGAAATTTTAACTATGCTCTTTTTGTCTGCGCTTCTTGTTTATATCGGCACCTTAGTTTTCAAAAGTCAGTTTACTCCAGGTAATTTTATTGGCTTTATGGTCGCGATGGGACTTCTACAAGACTCCATCCGAAGAATTCAAGATGGCTACATCAAGCTACAACAAGCAGGCGTTGCTTATCACCGCCTACAAACTATTCTTGATCTACCTCCCACCGTTGTGAGCCCCGAAAATCCGATACCCTTCCCGACTGATTGGAGCCAAATCGAATTTCGCAATGTCTCTTTTGCCTATAAAGACGAGCTTGTACTTAAAAATATTAACCTCAAGGTCGCACGCTCTGAAACTCTCGCACTTGTTGGGTCGAGCGGCAGTGGCAAATCGACTCTCGTTAATTTATTACAAAGATTTTTTGACCCCACAGAGGGCACCGTACTTATTGACGGCATAGATATTAAAAAATTCAGCCTGCATGATTTACGCAAACATATTGCCCTCGTCACCCAAGATGTATTTTTATTTAACGACACTATTGAATATAATATTCAAACCGGAAACCTCGCAGCCTCAAAACAAGATATAGAAAGTGCTGCAAAGTTTGCGAACGCAAATAAGTTTATCGAAAGCACACCCGCCGGGTATGAAACATCTGTTGGTGATTTTGGTGGCAGAATGTCTGGCGGAGAAAAACAGCGCATCTCCATTGCGCGAGCCATTCTAAAAGATGCACCGATTCTAGTGCTCGATGAGGCCACAAGTGCGCTGGATTCTGAAAGTGAGCTAGAAGTACAAAAAGGTTTGGCTCACTTGCTTCAAGGGCGTACAGCGTTCGTAATCGCCCATAGACTTTCAACCATTGCCAAAGCGAATCGCATTGTTGTTCTAAAAAAGGGTGAAATTGTTGAAGAAGGTGATCACTCAGCACTTATTGAGCGAAAAGGCGAGTATTTCAAATTTCACCAGATGCAGTTTCAGGCTTAAGTAATTTTTTATAAACGGCCAAATTACCTAAAACCATATTCTCTAATGAGAAATTTTTCAGCACATGTTCGCGTGCCTGACCGGCCAAACGAGAGCGAAACACATCGTCACAAACAACTCGGCTGAGTTCTGATGCCAGGGCTGCAGCATCACCGGCATCCACAATAAGTCCAGTCTCATTATGAATAACAATTTCGGGTATCCCGCCCACTCGTGTTCCCACCAGAGCACAGCCGGCGAATGCGCCTTCGAGTAATATTGTACCCAGCCCTTCGTTGTTCGATGGTACGGCCAGTACATCGAGCGCCGACAAAAATTCTGAAACGTGATTTATATGACCCAAAAAAGTAATTTCATTTTGCAAGCCAAGAGAACTCCTCATTGCTTTTAATGAATCTTCTAAAACGCCATCGCCAGCGATAAAACAATGAAAATTTAAATTTTTGTCTTTCAAAATTTTGCAACTCTCAATAAGTGTTTCAAATCCTTTTTGCGAAGTTAATGCTGAGGCATTGCCGATAAGAACCGCACTCGGCGATATCACCACACCGTGCGAATGGTATTCTGATACACTTCGCAATAGGAGCTCTCTACATTTAGATTTTATTAAGCCATCATATACTGATGGGTCTACTGCACTTCTTACGGTTGTTATTTTATATTTTGAAACACCGTAATGAATTAAAATTTCACCAATAGCATTTGAAATGCAGACGTACTGATCTATATTTTTATTTAAATATTTATTTTTAGATATCCAATTTTTCTTGATGGCATTAT
>JAGRAK010000021.1 GCA_020434645.1 Bdellovibrionales bacterium
GTACAGCGCAAATGACAACCAGACGTTCGTACAAATACAGTGGGAAGACCCGCCCAACTGGATTCTCC
Organism: Bdellovibrionales bacterium; assembly: GCA_020434645.1. Lineage (GTDB taxonomy): Bacteria > Bdellovibrionota > Bdellovibrionia > Bdellovibrionales > UBA1609 > RBG-16-40-8. The sequence goes on from JAGRAK010000021.1 coordinate 69, forward strand.
TTGAATGCTATAAAAAATTTCGTTTATCTTTAACATTTAGCTCCAAAACCGGACTACAAATTGATCAAGGTGAGTACTAAACTGGTGGAATGAGTCATTTATTTAAACGTTTCAGTAGAGATATCATTGGGCTAGTTTGGCTGTCTATGGGAATTTTTCTTGCCCTTGCGCTATTTAGCTTTCATCCAACCGACCCGTCACTCAATTCTATAGGGAAGAGCCTACAGGTGCAAAACTACTGTGGGTATATAGGATCATTTTTAGCAGATATCTTGTATCAATTACTTGGATTGAGCGCGTGGGTGTTAGTCCTGGGCAATCTAAGAGTTGCTTGGAAAAATTTTCGTGGAGAAGACGTTAAGAAAAATAAGCTTCAGTGGGTATGGTTATCGTTGTTGCTTATTACATGTGCCAGTTTATTTTCTCTCTACTGGCCAGGAAGCAAAATGTTCGCAGAGCATGTGCTTGTGGGTGGGATAATAGGTGACTCTATATCACGGGCACTCGTAGGTGCATTTAATTCTATAGGTGTTGGTATAATTCTTTGGACAGCGGCACTCATTTTACTTGTTTTTTATACTGAAAAACCTCTAGGCGAATTATTTCGGATTCCCAAAAACGTTTTTGAAAAAATAGCAGAATCGATTTCAACTCAAGAAATTCTGGCAAAAAGCAAAGTTAAACTGCAAACAGGATTTGAGAAGATGCGAGCGGCAGTAGCAACGCCGCAATTGCTTACAGCTGAAAACTCAGCGAGTGGGTCGACTCTGAGTGGACGTTTTTTTAAAATAAGAGAAAATGCAACTGAAGAAAGTCATGCCGAACAAGCAGAAAGCATTTCGGGAGACGATGACTCCCTAGAGCTCGGCGAGCAGTCTGAAATGCATATTGATGGCGAACCAATAGTGTCATCAGATAAGAATGCAGAAAAAAAGCGACATATAAGTCTAAAGAAAAAGGTTCAGAGGCGAATAGAGAACTGGGAGCTCCCTAAAATTTCAATGCTAGAAGACCCACCCTACAATCGTAAAAAAGTGGGCGAGAGTGAAATTCGCGATAAAGGGCAAAGGCTTCTTAATAAATTAAAGCATTTTAATATTACAGGTGAAGTTGTAGATGCGAAACCCGGGCCGGCAGTCACGATGTTTGAATATAAGCCAAGTGCCGAAGTTAAAATCAGTCGAATTACTGATTTGGCAGACGATTTATCATTAGAATTAAGCAGCGAATCGGTGAGAATTATCGCTCCAATTCCAGGAAGAGATGTCGTCGGAATTGAAACTTCAAATTCGGTGCGTGAAACAGTGTTTTTAAAAGAAATACTCGGAGAAGATATTTTTTGGGATGAGAAAATTGCGTTGCCTCTGGCATTAGGGTGTGAAGCTGATGGTTCACAAAAGGTAGTGGATTTGAGAAAAATGCCACACATGCTCGTGGCGGGTACAACGGGATCTGGAAAATCTGTTTTTGTGGTATCGCTATTATTGGGGCTTTTATTTAGACATTCACCAAAAACACTTCGCCTTATATTAATTGATCCGAAGCAAGTTGATCTGGCGGCGTTTAGCAAAGTGCCGCATCTTTTGATGCCGCCAATTCGTGAGCCAAAGAAAGCGATAAATGCTCTACGCTGGGCAATTCGTGAAATGGAAAAACGTTATAGATCTATGGCAAAATTTGGGGCTCGAGATTTAGAGTCATTTAACGAGAAAGTATCAAAGCTCTCAACCGCTGAAATGGCCGAGCATGAAAATATCAACGCTGAACACGAAAGCACACACACCGGGCAATCGTATTATTATTCATTGCAGCCCTACACAATTATTATTGTCGAAGAGTTTGGTGATCTAATGTCTGTAGATAAAAGCAATGTTGAACACAGTGTGGTTCGACTTGCACAGATGGCACGAGCTTGCGGAATACATCTTATCTTGGCCATGCAGAGCCCAAGAAAAGATGTTGTAACGGGCTTAATTAAAACGAACATTCCAGGACGAGTGAGTTTTAAAGTGGCAAGTAAAATGGATTCACGGATTATATTAGATGAAAGCGGAGCGGAGCGGCTGTTGTCGCGTGGTGACATGTTGTTTTTGGCGCCAGGAGTATCAAAGCCTCAGCGGCATCATGGGCCGTGGGTGACAGATCTAGAAATACAAGAAGTTTGTAAGTTCTGGTCAAATCAAGGCGAGCCAGAGTTTGATTCACTTGCTATGAAGGCTCTAGAGGGTTCGGGCGGCGGCACTGAAATCCCCGGAGGATTTTCGGCAGAAGAAAACGACAACGAGTATGATGATAAATACGACGAAATTCTTACATATGTAGCGACATTAAAAGAGGTCAGCGCCTCGCACATACAAACACGTTTTCGCCTAGGGTACCCTCGTGCCGCGCGTCTCATTGAGACATTTGAGCAAGAGGGTGTTATCGGGCCGGCTAGCGGCAGTAAAAAAAGACAGGTTCTCATTAATGAATTAAAATAATGCAAGGTCTATGATAAGACATTGCAATGGTTAAAGCTCTTCTCTTTTACATGGCGATTCTTGCGGCCGCCCCGGCGAATAAAATTCACAAAGCTATTGATCAGGCAAGACAAAAGGTTTTAGAAAAAAATAGAAAAGAGGCATCGCAATTGCTACTGGGAGCAATTGCGGAAGAACATAATGAGCCCAAAAAAGCTGAGCTGAAAAGTGAACTTGTGCGCCTAAGTACACTTTTTATGACAAACGAAGGTCAGCGGCTATTTGAGTTGGCAGAGTCTATTCGTTTTTCTGGTGAAACTAATTATATGTCAAAATATGAAGAGGCGCTTCAGCTGGAGGATTTAAACTGGAACATTCTAATTAGTCAAAGCGTGGGATGGCTAAGGCAAAAAGAATGCATGAAGGCCAAAGAGTCGCTCCAGTTAGCCGACGAAATATTGCCAGATACAGAAGAGGTGCAGATATTGAAGATATCCGTACAGCTTTGCGAAGACCCCAATAATGTGCCCGTTCAAACATTTGACTCTCTACGCATCAAAAAACACGAACTATTTAAAAGAAAACTAAAGGCGTGCGCATTAGTTCAGGGCGGTCAACGTGAGTCAGGACTTGCGGTCGCGCGCGATACAATTGCAATGGATAGCAAATATCCTTCTGGGTATTATTGGGCATGGGCGGCCATAAAAGATGAAGAAAATGTTGGCTTAAATGAAGCTCAGAGCTATCTTTCATTATGTAAAGAGCTGACGGCTGCCCAAAGAAGAATGTACGCTTTAGATCCAGAATTATGTTTAGATACCACAAGTGTTGAGAAGTTTATTAAGAAAGTGGAGAGTCAATCGCAGTGATAAAGTTAATCAGCGTGTATGTGTTGGCCTCATTCTTTTTGGGTTGTGGTGTGAAGGGCGATCCCGTGGCACCGGGAATACCGGCCGAAATAGGCCGAGGAAAACCGACTTATAAGAGAGCCATGCAAAAACTAAAAGTAAAACAAAAATCTGATACCGAAATCGATTCAGACGAAGCTGAAGAGGAAGAGAGTCAAGATGGTGAAGACTAATGGATCAGATAAGATTTCTGGGGTGGTCACGGCGCTTGTTACTCCGTTTAACAAAGGCCGTATCGATTATGCCTCAGTAAAAAAACTCATTCAGCATCAGTTAGATAATGGAATTCAAGGATTTGTAGTGAACGGAACAACGGGCGAGAGCCCGACTCTTGATTGGGATGAAATTGAGAAATTATTTAAATATGTAAAAAGCGAAGTCGACAATGAGGTTCCTGTGATATTGGGCACGGGTTCAAATTCAACAAAGAGCACCGTTCGAGCAACACAATTAGCAGCAAAACTAAAAGCGGATGCGGCACTTGTTGTGTGTCCGTATTATAACAAGCCGACACAAGAGGGCTTAGTTCAGCACTATCAAACCGTTGCACGATCATCAAAATGCCCGATTATTTTATACAATGTTCCTGGACGAACAGTCATATCTATAAACCCAGAGACAACAATTAAGTTAGCAAAAGAAAAGAATATCATGGGTATAAAAGAAGCCTCTGGCCATATTGAAAACGCTGAATATCTGCACAGGCGCGCACCAAAAAATTTTTTATTGATGAGTGGAGACGACTCAACATGTGTTGATTTTATTTTGGCTGGTGGAGCGGGCGTAATATCGGTGATATCTCATATTATCCCAGCGCAGTTGCGAAAGCTATCAGATGCGGCACGGGCGGGCGACATTTCGGCGAGGAGTGAATATTTTAAGTTTAAAGAACTAATTGAAGCTTTGAGCATGGAGCCGAATCCAACTCCAGTTAAAATGATGCTCTATATGATGGGTATTATTAAATCGCCAGAGTTGCGATTGCCGATGTTAGAAGCCAGTCGTGGTAGTTGTATGAAAATTAAGAATACACTTAAAAAATTTGAGTTGATGTAATGGCCAATAAAATTAAAATTCTTATTCAGGGTCGCAGCGGAAAAATGGGTGGTGAAATAGAAAAGCTGCTCTTACACCACAAGCATGCTCAGGTTTGTGACCTCGAGCTAAATCAGGCCACTAAAAAAGATGTCGACGTGGTTATAGATTTTTCTTCACCTGCGGGTATGCGAGCCTCATTAAAGTGGTGCGTGAAAATGAAAGTGCCATTTGTTAGCGGGACGACTGGCATCTCTTCTGCCGATCTCAAGAGCCTAAAGGCAGCAGGTAAAAAGACGCCTGTTTTATGGTCGCCCAATATGAGTGTTGGAATAAATTTATTTTTAAAGTTAATCCAATCGTTAGGGAAAATTGTATCTCATTATGATTTGCAGATTGAAGAAGCCCATCACTCAAGAAAGAAAGACTCTCCAAGCGGAACAGCTAAAATTTTGCAAGCAGAAGTTGAGCGAGTGGGTAAAATAAAATTGCCGTCAGTATTGTCAACACGTGGCGGTGGGATAATAGGCATTCATAAGCTCCATCTTATGGATGAAGAAGAAATCTTAACCATTGAGCACACGGCGCTGCAAAGGTCTGTTTTCGCAAAAGGTGCAATTGCGGCTGCGATATGGTTATCAAAAAAACAACCAGGCTTTTATAATATGCAGGATGTTTTAGGTGAATGAGAAAAATTCTGCATTGATTTCTATAAAAACCTTCACTCATAACGGTACAGCCGAGCTTAAAAGTGTTTTGCAAGTACTCTCCAAAACGTTTTCTGTAGAAGCCGTGTCCTCCGTTTATAAAGTGAATAGGAGATCTGAAAGCTTGCAGGGGTTACGGGATATTAAAAAAGAAGAGCATCTTGAGGCGCTGGCAATTGTATTAAAAGTGAAAAGCGATTTAGGCGCGAGAGAAGTATTGGAAGCCCTAAATGACGCAGAACAAACTTTTCAACGTGAACAACTTAAAAGAACTGTCAGCTTGAACCTTTTGGCTTTCAACTCAGAGGTTATTATGCTGCCAGGCTTGGCGGTGCCTCATCCTGAAATGCACCTGCGACCGGAGGAGATTATTCCGGCAGTAGAGGTCTGGCCTCAATATATTCACCCCGTTTTAAACTTATCTCTATCAGAGTTATCGAGAAAATTTGCGGGTGACAATTGGGGCGAGTTTTTTACTCAAGGTCAGCCGTTACTTGATTTTTAGTTGGCATAGGCTTAGATCTTCACAAAAAGGGAGTTGAAAATGAGATATTATATAGACACTGCTGATATTGAAGAAATTCGACAGGCGAATAAGCGCGGCTGGGTAGATGGGGTAACAACGAACCCGACGCTTGTCGCGCAGACTGGAAAAAAGCATCATGACCTGATCAAAGAAATTTGTGCTGAAGTTGAAGGTCCAGTTTCTGCAGAAGTCATCAGTATTGAATCTGAAAAAATGCTTTCTGAAGGCCGGGAGCTTGCTAAAATTGCCAGCAATGTAGTTGTTAAAATCCCGATGATTGAAGAGGGTTTAATTGCTGTAAAGCGCCTAACTGCTGAAGGCATAAAAACAAATGTTACGTTAGTTTTCTCTCCAATACAGGCATTGATGGCGGCAAAAGCAGGCGCGACGATGGTCTCGCCATTTGTTGGTAGGATTGATGATACCGGTTCAAATGGCATGGAGTTGGTTAGTCAGATTATCCAAGTTTATCAAAACTATGACTTTAATACAGATGTATTGGTTGCTAGCATTAGGCACCCCATGCATGTTTTGGAGTCCGCATTGATGGGAGCAGATATTGTGACTATGCCATATAAGGTAATGAAAGGGCTGACAACACATCCACTTACGGACAAAGGTCTAGCTCAGTTCTTGAAGGATGCTCAAAAAGTGCCACAATAAAGGCATGAGAAGTTTAATTGCCTTACTTAGCTTAGTTCTAGTTACTGGGTGTGCTACTCGAGGCGCTAGTTCGATTAAAAATCTAAGCATATCAATACAAGAGCTTCAGCGCGTAGCTACAGATGCTCTGCCGCTTGGTAAAAGAGGACAAAGTCAGAATGAGCGCGAATTAACCTCAGAGTATTTTATCGAAAAAGACGGTGAGTACGAGTCGGCTCGCGGATCTAAAATTAGAAAATATGCACAAATCTTAATACTGGGCGATCGTCGCCCCTATACCATTGAAGTTACGGTCGCGGTGGAGGCGAGAGACGCTGGAGGCGAGTACAGCCTAGTCAAATATGACCAAGGTGTGGCCAGAGTGATCACACGACGTATTCAAAATGCACTCCACAAACGTCGAGAAGATCGTAATATTATTGACGATTTTCGAGTGTTCTAATTAGACTAGTCATAGTGATCAACTCATGATTACAAAGGCTGGGCATGGACGCACGCATCTTTGGTATCACATCTCTTGTTTTTCTTACGGCTTGGATGAGCCCTGCAAAACTGCAGCGTGTGGATTTTCGTTCGCTTAAAGCATCAGAAGTTATTGTGACTGATAAGGCATCGCCAGCTGTAGCGGCGCTCGAAGACTCACGAGAAATCTTTTTAGATGAAGCGAGATCTATAACGGTCACAAAGCCTGAAAAGTTACGATTGGTATCTATACATGATAAAAAAATAGAAGAGCCTGTATTGCCAACACATGAGGTTCGCAAACTTCAAGTGGCCATAATTTCTCAAGATCCTAGGGTCGATCATTTAGCCAAGTTAATAGCCAGTACTTTAGAAGACCCACCAGCGCCAACAGTAAGTGAGCTTGCCGAAGTGTTGGTTCGTGAAGAACTTGCGCGTCGTGATCGAACGACACGGTCAACGGATAATATTCGTGAGCTCGCAACGGCCGCCGGGCAAAGTATTATTATCGCAAAACCTGTCATTATTAATGCTGGTCGCTTTGTTAAAAAGCCAAGCCCACCGTTGAGCAGTCCTATATCTCAACGAGAATCCCCTGTTAACCCGAGAAGAGTAATAGAGCAGCCGAAATCGGCTCCGAAAAAAGATAATATTATTGCGTCAAATGATAATTATAAGGCCACAAGCGGCAAGGATAATTTTGGAATTCTGAGCGCTGGACTAGTGCCATCAAAACCTAAGCGCTATGTTATCAGCGGGCCAATTAACTTTAGTGGTGGAGCTGCTTTTCTTGGTAATCGTAATTCAATTACAGCTCATCAAATCATTGATGGTTTATCTGTAGCGACTGGAATTATTAATATTAGAGAAGCTAGCTATGAAATTGCTGTTGATGATCTCGATGGCGAGATACTTGGAGAGTTAAGAAATCAAGACGGCCAAATTATGGGTCAGGGCCGAATAGATTTAAGAACTATTAGCGAACGAAATGGTCAAGAAGCCCGTCTGAAAAACTTAGCCTTAGAGGTTCGCCCGGTATTTAATGGCACAAATGGCACTACAATATCTGCCGCCAGTTATGGCAAAAATAAATATATAGTATCTGACGCTAAGGTTTATGTGGCGGGCCTCTCCCGCGAGGTAGCAAAAAATAAAAAACTAAATACTTTTGAAGACGAAACGCTTTCTATGCCCTCAACTTATTTGTTACGGGGCGTACACGACAAGTTTTGGCCAACACTTTCTTTTGCTGAGAGCGGTGAACAATTTGAGTTGCGGCTATTCCCGGTAGGACTTATAGAGGCATTACTGAATTTAACTTTAACCAAATATCAGGCGCGCGAAGCTAAAAACCAAGCTGTTATTTGGGGCAGGGTTTCACTATTTGGTCGTCCAATTGAAGGCGCGAAAGTACATATTGTCGGAGACAGTCTGAATCTGCCCAACTATTTTACGGGCTTCATACCTGACAAGAGTAAGACATCGACTACAAGTCGCGGTGAATTTGCATTCACGCGAATAAAAGAAAAAGAAATTTTATTAAGAACGTCATTAAATGATAAGTTATTTTTGCCAACCCTTCTTCCAACTGAAAGTCGCCACGTCACATATGCTGATCTTGAACTAGAAGCAGATCGAAACATTGAATTAAAAAGTTATGATGCTTTTAGTGAGGCGCCACTAGAGACAACTATTCAACCAGTGGGCACAAAAGAAAATTTTTATATTCCAGAGAATGGAGTTTCGCGAGTTCAGCTAAACGTAGTAAAAGGGATGACTTTGTTTGAGTCTGATGCCGGAGAGCCATATGTTGTTTCGCGAGCCATGTTAAAGACAGGTCAATCAGAGGTGCACTTCCCCCAAGTTAAAAAAGAATGGTTGGACAATTTAAGAAGTCAGTCTTCAATACCTAAAACAGATGTTAACGAAACAGCTACGATTTCATACGTAAATGGTGATAGTTATGATGTTTTGATTGGGGATGGCGGTGGTGAAAATAATCACGTTATTATATATTTTGATTCAAATGGTGAGGTCGTAAAATCACGGCATGGTGTTGCTGGAGGTGGCTTTGCTGTATTTGGGCTGGCTCATGGTATCAATACGGTTACGATTATACCCGACCGTTCTAAAAAAGTTGTGACACAAGCATTATATGTTGATGAGTATGCGACAAGCTTATCAAGAGTTAACTTGATGTTTTAAGCGGCACAATAACTCGGTAGCCACGCGGCAAAAGCGCATTGTTTTTAATGGCGCTTTTTAAATCTAAATTATAATTTAATAGTTCTGCGTCAGATAATCCGGTTTTTTGTAAGACTTGTCTGACTTTCGTAGAACGCTTTAGCTTCACAATTTGATGATTGATGGGTGCAACATTCTTATGAATTGAACTGTCATATATTTCATGATGGTATTTTTCGGCATAGAGCGCAGCTAAAAATGAAGTATAAAAATTGGCAGAAGCAAACTTAAATGACCCGCGATGATATCTCTCAACAAGGTCGGGTAGATTTGTAGTTTGAGACAACTTCAGTGCGCGCTTTATGCCGGCAGCACCATGATTATAGGCGGTTACTGCGAGAGGCCATTGTTTGAGACTGCGGTAATTTTTCTTAAAAATTTGAGCTGCCGCTTGCGAGGCCTTGAGGGGAGAGTTGCGCTCATCGATATTTTGGCTAACTATAAGGTGTTGCTTTCCGGTGCTCGGCATAATTTGCCAAATGCCACTCGCGCCCACCTTGCTCTCGGCCTTAACATTAAAGCTACTTTCGACAAACGGTAGCCGTGTTAACTCAGTGGGAAGCCCTTGTTCTTGAAAAAACCCTTCAATAATAGGCAAATATTTTTTGCTCTCATTTAGACCAGACATAAAAAAGTCTTTTTGCCCAAGTTGAACTCTCATGTTGTATGCGGCGGTTTTAAATACGCGGCTTCGTTTGCCTGGTATTGAGGAGAGAGCAGTATAAATTGCGTTCTCTTCGGGCGTTAAGTTTTTATAACTCTTCAGGCCTGATAGCTTCTTCAAAATATTTCTCACATTTCGAGTCTCATCTTTTACAAAGCGAACGGCTTTGTGGTGCTTTGTCCAACGATTACCAGGACGAGAAAGTATGGGTTCGGTGTCGACTACGCGATAAACTATCCAAGGATAAAGAGTGTGATGAATAACATGCTGATTAGAGCCGTACTGAGTGTAAACATCGAACCAAAAGGCTGTTCTGTCTTTAAGTTTTTTAGGGATTTTAAACTCATCAGAAATTCGGTTATCAGGGTCATCCAATGCGTGGGTGCGCTCGAAAGTCGAATCGGTTGTTGCGCTATTGCTAGCCGCCCAAGTTGATCCGGCTAGCGCAAGAATAGCCATGGCAGTGACAATTATTGTCGCAATACGAGTAATAAGTTTACCAAATAGATTATAGAAGGCATCATACATATTATCAATACAGGTGAGCAATATAGATGCCAGATGAAAACGCCAATAATGCATTTAAATCAGCCAATTACACGGCTATAGTCAGCGATTTGCACCTCTGTGATGAAGAGCCTACACATCCCAAATTTGATCTATGGAAAAAATATAAAACCAGACAATTCTTCTTCGACGAAGAGTTCGCATTATTTCTAGAAAAAACACAAGAAATGTCTGAGGGCTCTCCAGTTGAGCTTGTATTAAATGGTGATATTTTTGATTTCGATAGTTGTACGAGTATCCCTGTTCAACCACCCTACTATATTTCGTGGTTAGAGCGTCACCGAGGGCTGCATCCGCAAGAAGAAAAATCCTGCTATAAAATAAAAAAAATTCTTTCAGATCATGGCAAATGGGTAAGTGCTCTTAGAGAGTTTTTACTGAAGGGCAATAGGGCTATATTTATTATTGGTAATCATGACCTAGAATTGCATTTTAAAAGAGTCCAAGAAGAAATTCTGAGGGCTTTAGATTTGCCTGACGAAAAAAAACAACATGTTCGATTTAATGAATGGTTTTATATTTCAAATGGGGACACCATGATTGAGCACGGCAATCAATATGACCCCTATTGTATGGCTCAAGACCCAATAAATCCGTATATCCAGAGATTTAATAGAATTGAAGTCAGGGTGCCTTTCGGCAATTTAGCGACAAAGTATCTGATTAATGGGATGGGATTTTTTAACCCACATTTAGATGCAAATTATATTATGACTCCGAAAGAGTACGTGTTGTTTTTTTTCAAATATATATCGAGAGCGCAACCGTTTTTGCTCTTCACATGGTTGTGGGGCTCAATTGTCACATTGGTTCAATCATTTTTGGATCGCCTTCGACCGACGATGACAGACCCACTCAGTATTGAAGACCGTGTAGAAAAGATTGCGTATAGATCGAATGCAACGCCAAGAATGGTGCGTGAATTGAAGGAGCTTTTTGTGGCTCCAGCGGCAAGTTATCCGTCATTGATTATGAAAGAACTGTGGTTGGATAGAGCATTTTTAATATTGGCGGTACTTGTCGTTCTCTACGTCTTGTTTTTACAAGCTGATAATATATTTAATTTATCTATTTGGTGGCTGTTCATACCCTTTTTCTTATTTATTCCGTTTTTCTTGTTCTACTCGCGATCCGTGCGATCGGTGGTGCATGAATTTAAAGAGCCGCGAGAGGATATTCTTAATTTAACTGGAATGATTACTAAGGTGTCTAGAGTCGTGTATGGACATACACATATTGTACGTCATGAAGTCATCGGGGCAATCGAGCACTTAAATAGCGGGACTTGGTCTCCGGCATTCTTAGATGTGGAGTGTGAGCGCCCCATTGGACAAAAAACATTTGTATGGATATCTCCCGGAGAAGATGGAGTAAGAGTTTCGAAGGTGTACCAAATCCGAAATGGTAAAGTATCTGAAGTATTTGCGACAAGTGGAGGTCGAGCGGATCGACAGAAGCAAGATCCCTCTGAGCTTGATGAGGCATAGCGTCACCAGCTTAAAACGAAAATATTAGGGTTTCAGATAGACTACAAGCCAAGGTTCTGCTAATCGATTAAGATCTGTTCTGACAAAGGGGGAGCAATATGGCTGACGTACTAGTGGTAACTAGCAAAGTAAAAAAGTTTATTAAAGAAAACGGTGACTGCAATACATCATCTGAGACGATCGATGTGTTAAGCAAAGCGGTAGAGCAACTTTGCCGCAAAGGTGTTGAGGGTGCCAAAGCTGACGGTCGTAAAACCGTTATGGCCCGCGATATCGTCATTGATCATCTCTAATTTTAATTATTGAAATTACGGCTGATTTAAAAGCGCGTTGAACTCGTCCCAATTTAATATTGGGACTCCCAGTTCGCGCGCTTTTTCTAGTTTAGAGCCGGCTTCTTCACCGGCGAGCACATAACTGGTTTTTTTGCTTACAGAAGAGGCGCTTTTCCCGCCCATTTTTTCAATGAGCTCTTTTGCTTCATCCCGTGAAACGGGCAGAGTCCCGGTGATGACAATGTTTAAGCCGGCCAGCTTGCTATCTTTAGCAACTTGAGCGGCTTGCACTTGAATGCCGCTAGCAAGCAATTTTTCGACTTCTTTTTGAAATGATTTGCTCTGCAAAGCGGTTGATATTGAGTGGGCAACTTTATCGCCTACTCCGTCGATTTTAATCAGCTCGTCTTCTTTTGCAGACATGAAGGCAGGTAAAGTTTCAAAGTGTAGCGCTAGGCACTTTGCGGTTTGCTCACCGACAAAGCGTATTCCAAGTGCATAGATAAATCGCGCAAGGGTTGTGTTTCGGCTACTGTTTATGCTGTCGATAATGTTAGCGGCCGATTTCTCTCCTTGGCGTTCTAGTCCGATAATTTAATCTACACTTAATTTATATAAATCTGAAAACTTAGTAACGAGACCAGAGGCATAAAAATGGTCAACGAGCTTGTCGCCGAGTTTATCTATATTCATCGCGCGGCGAGAAACAAAGTGTTTAATTGATTCTCTTGCAACGGCCGGGCAAAGCGTGTTTGAACATCTAGTAATGGCTTCGTCTTCGGCTTTAACTGCGGGACTTTTACATTCAGGGCAGGTGTCTGGCATTTTGTAGGGTTTGCTACTTTTATCACGCAAACTGGATACGACCTCTACTACTTCAGGAATAACATCACCAGCTCGTTGTATGATGACGGTGTCGCCAATACGAACATCTTTACGAATAATTTCGTCTTGATTATGAAGTGTAGCGTTTGTCACGGTCACTCCGCCAACGCGTACGGGGCTCATTATGGCCACCGGAGTGAGTGCTCCAGTGCGACCCACTTGGACGACGATATCCTGAATAACAGTCTTAGCTTGTTCAGGAGGAAATTTTGCAGCGGTAGCCCACCTCGGGCTGCGCGCAACGGTGCCGAGTTCTTCTTGCCGTGCCAGAGAATTCACTTTGATAACGACTCCATCAATGTCAAATGGGAGTGAGCTTCTTTTAGTTAGGACTTTATTATAAAAAGCGGTGGCAGATATAGCCGACGGGCAAATTTCTTTTAGTGAGGATGTTGGCAATCCGAATTCAGAAATTTTTGAAATAAAATCAGAATGTTTTTCAAATTTTAATCCTTCGATGG
>JAGRAK010000220.1 GCA_020434645.1 Bdellovibrionales bacterium
CCAAATGAGTGAGTATAAAATCGATCGACTGTCTCAACTGACATCCCCGCTTCAAGCAAATAAAGTGCCTCACCCATATAAGGTAACAACAAACGATTCACTAAAAACCCAGGACCATCTTTTACCACAACCGGCGTTTTACCCATTTTTTTAGCAAGATCAAAAATAGTCGCAACAGCCACATCACTTGTCTCTGGCCCACGAATCACTTCTACAAGTGGCATCATATGAACTGGATTAAAAAAATGCATTCCTAAGAAATTTTTCGGATTCGGATGCCCTTTTGCCATTTCAGTCACGCTAAGTGACGATGTATTCGTAGCAATAATACAATCGTCTTTGCAGTGAGCAGCTGTCTCGCCGATGACTTTCTTTTTTACGTTCATGTCTTCAACTATGGCTTCAATCACGACATCGGCTTGCTTAAAGCCTGAATAATCAAGACCACCAGTAAGCAATGATGAGCGCTTTTTAAATTCAAATTCAGTCAGTCGTCTTTTCTGAACTTGTCTTGTCCACAGCGAATAGGCCGCCTTTAAGCCAATGGCAATACCATCATTTGAAATATCTTTCATACGTGCGGCAATGCCTTTATCTGCCGCCACATAACCTATACCGCCACCCATAACACCAGCACCAAGAACAGCAATGTGCTTCACATCAATTGGCTTAACACTCGGGTCACTAACCCCCGTTTGCTTTTTAATAGACTCCATCATGTAGAATAAATTAATTAAATTCTTACTGACATCTGTTACGCCCACCTCAACAAAGCCCTCAGTTTCAAGAGCTTGCGCCTTTTCGCGACTGGACATACCGTATGTTTTTTTAATAACAGAAAGTGCCTGAAGCGGAGCTGGATAAAAGCCCTTCGTCTGCTTCAACACCATTTTCTTAGCTTGAGAAAAAACCATCATTCGACCTAGGGCTGAATCAAGCACACTATTCATAAGACCTTTAGACGAATATTTTTTGCGACGTTTTTTTGCACCTTTTTTAATTAGCTCTCGAGCAAAGGTCATTGCTCGCTCTTCTAAAATAGCTTGGGGAACAGACTCTTCGATCAAACCAATTTTGAGAGCCTTACGAGAATCTACAGACTTACCCGCCAAAATTATATCAAGGGCAGCTTGCAAACCCACTACACGCGGTAAACGCACACAACCACCAAACCCCGGGATAATTCCGAGTTTGATTTCAGGTAGCCCAATTCGAGTTGAAGAATCATCTGAAGCCAAACGATAATCACAAGCTAAAACAAGTTCACAACCACCGCCAAGACAAGCCCCGTTAATTGCCGCCACAGTCACTACGGGCATGTCTTCAAGTGCATTTAAAATGACATGAGCTTGATTGATGGCATCACGAAAGCCATCTTTAGTTGTGATATTTTTAATTTCATCAACATCAGCCCCCGCAATGAAAATATTTTTCTTACGTGATATCAGCACACAGACTTTTACGCCAGAGGCTTGCACTTCACCAATCACTTCTTGGAGCCGTTTCATCACGGGCGAAGAGAGTTTATTCACTTTCTCTCCGACCAAATCAAACTCAATTAAACCAATATTTTCTTCAACTTTTGAAAAACGAAGTCCCTCTTGAATACTCATTTAAAAACCCTCTTCTACAGTTTAGTTTTCTCTCTCAAGAACTATTGATCCACCCTGACCACCACCAATGCAAAGCGTGGCAAGCCCCAGCGCTTTATCTCGCTTTTTAAGTTCTTTCATTAGTGTCAAAACAAGTCGCGAACCTGTCGCCCCTACCGGATGACCAAGAGCAATTGCGCCCCCGTTCACATTAAGTTTTGCAGGATCTACTTCACCCACGGCCTCACTCAAACCTAATTTTTCTTCAGCGAATTTTTTTGAAGCCATTGCTTTTTTGCATCCCAAAACTTGAGCCGCAAAAGCTTCATTGAGTTCTATCAAATCTAAATCTTTAAAACTCACGCCCGCACGCTTAAGCGCTATTGGAGTAGAGTAAACAGGCCCAAGACCCATACGCTCTGGCTCGCATCCAGCAAACGCATAACCACGAATGCGCGCCATAGGCTTTAACCCAAGCTCACTTGCACGTTTTCTACTCATCATAAGCGTCATCGCGGCACCATCGGTAATCGGGCATGCGTTACCAACGGTAATAGAGCCATACTTCTTATCAAAGAACGGTCGGAGTTTTGCCAGCTGCGCAAGAGATTGACCCTCACGCGGACCTATATCATCGGCCACCACTTTTTTAAATTTTGGCGGAAGAAACACAGGTGTGATCTCTTCACGAAGTCGCCCAGATTTTGTGGCCTCTACCGCTTTTAGATGTGAATCCACAGCAAACTGATCTTGCTCTTCACGTGTAAGATGAAATTCCTTTGCTAGGATTTCTGCCGTCTGCCCCATGTTAATTCCAACAAATGGATCAGTTAATCCCTGAACTATTGCGATTTGCGGGAAGTAAGCATCTTTTTGATTCGCCGTTAAAAGGGCTTTGATTTGCTTTAAGTCCGCTTGAAATAATTTTGCAAGAAGTGGCAAGGCCTGCGCCGGCCCCTTTGCCGAAAATAATTTATTGAAAATTTCTTGAAACTTCGGCGGAAAAATTATGGGCATCTTTGACATGCTCTCAGAACCACCGGCCACCACCACATCTAGCGTTCCTGACCGAATTTTATCAAACCCACTCGTGATAGACTCTAAAGCCGAAGCGCAGTTACGATGCACAGTGTAGGCCGAAGTCTTAAGTGGAATGCCTGATCTTAAAGCAATCACTCTCGATATGTTCACTGCGTCAGCCGGACAACCCGTGTTACCAATTATAACTTCGTCGATATCGTCCACATTTACGTTGGTGCGCGCAAGAAGCTCTGATAAAGCTTGTGACCCTAGGTCGGCTGCGTGAATATCTTTAAGATCTGAACCCGATTTAGCAAAGGGTGTACGGACTCCGTCGATAAGAACAACGTCGCGTTCGGATTGCATGATGAACTCCTTTTCTTTGACAGGGGAAGAGAGAAAAGTATCATACTAAGGTTGCGCCAAAAAGGAGTATTTCCTGCTATGAAAAAAAATTTTGATAAAGCGGCTCTCGAATATCACGCCAAAGGTAAGCCAGGCAAAGTCGACGTCAGATCGAGTAAAAAATGTGACACTGAGTATGCACTCTCACTCGCCTACTCGCCCGGTGTTGCGGCGCCTTGCATTGAAATCGCCAAAAACCCAGCTGACGTCTACAAGTACACAACAAAAGGCAATTTAGTAGCCGTCATTTCAAATGGCACAGCCGTTCTTGGCCTTGGTAATCTTGGTGCACTCGCTTCAAAGCCAGTCATGGAAGGTAAAGGCGTGCTATTTAAACAATTTGCAGGGATCAATGTTTTTGACATTGAAATTAAAACGCAAGATCCGAAAGAATTTATTCAAGCTGTCAAACAACTCGAACCCACATTTGGCGGAATCAATCTTGAAGATATTGCGGCACCTGAATGTTTTGAAATTGAAGAGACTTTAAAACGCGAAATGAACATCCCTGTTTTTCACGATGACCAACACGGGACGGCTATTATTTCAGGAGCCGCACTCATTAATGCCTGTCTTGTCACCAAAAGAAAGATCAGCAAAGTAAAAGCTGTATTTAATGGAGCTGGGGCTGCCGCCATTTCTTGCGCTAATATATTTATTCGTCTCGGTGTGAATCCTAAAAATTTAATTATGTGTGATTCTAAAGGCGTGATCTATAAAGGTCGAACCGAGGGCATGAATAAATACAAAGAGCCTTTTGCCGTCGACACAAAAGCACGAACACTAACT
>JAGRAK010000221.1 GCA_020434645.1 Bdellovibrionales bacterium
CTATGAAACTGGCACTAAGATTATGGGTTTTGATAAAGCTTGGCGTGCAGGCTTTAAAGGTAAAGGTCAGATCGTAGCCATTGCCGATACAGGCCTTGATACGGGCAATAAAGCTACGCTCGCACGAGATTTTTCTAATTTAAAAGCATCATATGCGCTTGGTATGTCTTCGACCTCATGGGCAGATTATATGGGTCACGGCACTCATGTCGCGGGATCTGTGGCGGGTAATGGTTCGCAATCAAATAAAATCGTCACCGGTGGAGCGCTCGAGGCGCAAATTGTGGCCGAAAGTTTATGGTCACAAAAAGCGAATAACTTAACTACGCCAAATAACTTGGGAGTTATTTTTCAACAGGCTTACAATTCAGGAGCACGTATTCATACAAACTCTTGGGGAGATCCTGAAGCTCAAGGTATCTACAACACAGAAACCATGCAGGTGGATCAGTTTGTTTGGGATCATCCGGAAATGCTGATTTTGTTTGCCTCAGGTAATGATGGGGTAGACGCAAATCGTGATGGTCGTATTGATTCAGGCGCTGTCAGTGCGCCATCTACTGCTAAAAATATTATCTCTGTTGGCGCTTCTGAAAATTTAGTTTTGCGCGGTGGCGTTCAGCGAAAACTTGGAGAGATCGGTCTTACTCCAAATGAAAAGCCCTGGGCGGCTGAACCTATTGCAAGCGATACACTTTCAAATAATCCAAAAGGGATTGCCGCCTTTTCATCTCGTGGGCCGACGCAAGATGGTCGAATCAAGCCCGATCTTGTGGCGCCGGGCTCAAACATCCTTTCAAACTGTTCGAAGATGGAGGGGGCTGAAGAGCTCTGGGGTCGTTTTGATGAAAACTACTGCTGGAGTGGTGGCACATCTATGTCGACGCCTCTTGTGGCTGGTGCAGCAGCTCTTGTTCGCGAGAGACTGATGAAAATTCAAGGTGCCGACACTCCAAGTGCGGCACTTGTTAAAGCTGTTCTTCTTCAAACAGCAGTGGATTTATACCCAGGCCAATTTGGTGAAGTTGGTAAAGTTAATGGTCAGGAGCTTTTAAAGCCGGGGCCAAATTTTGATCAAGGTTATGGGCGAGTGGATGTTGGCAGCGCAATTTCTGAA
Source organism: Bdellovibrionales bacterium (assembly GCA_020434645.1). Classification (GTDB taxonomy): domain Bacteria; phylum Bdellovibrionota; class Bdellovibrionia; order Bdellovibrionales; family UBA1609; genus RBG-16-40-8. The sequence goes on from JAGRAK010000221.1 coordinate 1,118, forward strand.
AAGTTAAGTTTGGTTGATAATAAAGAGGGTCTTGGAACTGGAGAATCTAAATTCTATAAGCCGAGCGGCGCGATTCGAAAAGTCACTCTCGTTTATAATGATGCGCCAGCCTCTCCGATTGCTCGAAAGGTTTTAGTGAATAATCTTGACCTAGAAGTGCAAGTTGGAGGACGAACCTATACAAGTAAAAGCCTTGTAGATAATAATGAACAAGTGACTTTGCCTGAGGGAATCAATACGCAAAATGCGACTATATATGTGCGCGGAGTGAGCGTTCCGATGGGCAAATCCGGCAAACAGCCCTACGCTTTAGTGTTCTAGCGTACGAGTGGCGAGAGAAATTTTTTCACAAAATTCGACGTGTCGCTCCGTATAATTACTACAGGGCGATGCCCAAAAACGTCTCTCAATTTGATAAGTCGTGTCAAAAGTGGTATAAATTTCGAGTTCACGAGGTTGTTTAAGTAAAAATCAACACAATTTGAGGTCAGTATATGTCATTAGAATTTAAAGTTGGCGATAATGCGGTTTATGCAGGTAGTGGTGTAGGTAAAATCACAGCTATTGAAGCAAAAGAACTTTGTGGCATTAAGCAGACTTTTTATCGTTTTCAGCTTTTCAACAGCAATATTGAAGCACTTGTTCCTGTGCAGAACGTTGAATCAAAATTAAGGCCTATTATCACTAAAGATGATGCTCAAAAGGTCATTTCTATAGTTCAGAAAAAAGATGTTAAAATCGATAAGCAAACATGGAATCGACGTTATCGCGAGTAGATGGAGAAAATAAAAACAGGTTCTCTCTATGAGATTGCTGAAGTTTTTCGTGATCTCTATTTGTTGCGCGGTGAGAAAGAGTTGAGCCATGGCGAGAAAAAAATGCTTGAACTTGCACGTGGCTATTTATTTCGTGAACTTCAGCTTTGCATGGGCCCTGAGACCATGAAGACTGAAGACGATATGGTTCGCATCCTCGAAAGCAAATAAAATATCAGTACAAATTTAGGGCGTTCTGAAGCTATAATTACGCCCATGATTAAAACACGCTTCGCTCCTAGTCCTACAGGTTATTTACATGTTGGTGGTGCTCGCACCGCTCTTTACAGCTATCTATTTGCTCGTCAGCAAAAAGGCCATTTTGTCGTTCGCATAGAAGACACCGATCTTGAGCGATCTACGGTCGAATTTATGAAAGGCCAACTCGCTGACCTCAAGTGGCTTGGGTTTCAGTACCAAGAGGGAATTGATCCCGATACGCTTGAAGATGTGGGTCCTAATAGACCATACAAGCAAAGTGAACGCCTCGCTATTTACCGTGAGTATGCAGATAAACTTTTAAAAGAAGGTCGCGCTTATTACTGCTTTTTAACAGACGAAGAGATTTCTGTTCAGCGTGAGGCGGCTATTAAAGCTAGTCGGCCACCTCAAGTGAATAGCCCATATCGTGATATGCCATTAGCAGAGGCTGAAAAAAAAATAGCCGCTGGCGAAAAAGCGGTGGTGAGATTTAAAGTCCCCGATTTAACCCGAGAATATTCGTTTATAGATTTAGTTCGAGGAGAAGTGAAGTTTCCGTCAGATATGGTGGGAGATTTTGTGTGTCTTCGTTCTGGAGGAATGCCAGTTTATAATTTCTGTTGTGTGATTGATGATGCGCTCATGCAGATGACCCACGTGTTTCGCGCAGAAGAGCATTTATCAAATACACTGCGACAGATGATGCTCTATGAGGCGCTTGGCTTTAAACTCCCGCAATTTGCACATCTTTCGATTATATTGGGTGCTGATAAACAAAAGTTATCTAAGCGCCATGGTGCCACAAGTGTAAATGAGTATAAAGAAAATGGATTTTTGCCTGAAGCCATGTGCAATTTTTTAGCACTTCTAGGTTGGAGTTCTCCAAAGGGGCAAGAGGTGCTCTCGATGGATGAGCTCATCGAACAATTCTCAACTGATAGACTTAATTCTGCAGCCGCAGTTTTTGATGAAGTGAAATTAAAATGGGTCAATGCTCAGCATTTACGAGCGTTGCCACATGCCGAGCTCTGGTCACGTCTTGCGCCATTTTTTGCCCAGGCAGGACTCAAAATGCCAACAGATGCGGACTGGCAAGATCGCTCGCTTTCAGTTTTCAAGACTTCAATGGAGACATTAAAAGACGCAGTTGAGCTTTACCGACCACTTTCGACAGACGCACTTGTCATACACGATGAAGCGAAAGAAACTTTAGGTTGGCCGACATCAAAAGCCGTCATTACTGAATGGAAAAATCAAATAGCATCACAAAAAGAAGATTATTTGAGTGAGGCGCAATTTCTCGCCGTGCAAGATGCCGTCAAAGCCGCATGCGGAGTGAAGGGCAAGGAGCTCTTTATGCCGATTCGAGTGGCGGTTGTGGGTAAGCCCCATGGAGCTGAGCTTAAAATTCTTATACCGCTACTGAATAAAAAAATAATTCTTGAACGCGCCGATATAGTTTTAGCGAGGATCTGATAAGTGAATTCAGCAGACGAAAAAATAAATAAACTTCAAATATACAACACAATGACCCGTAAAAAAGAAGAGTTTGTTCCGCTCCGCCCCGGTGAAGTGAAGATGTATGTGTGCGGTCCAACCGTATACGATTTTTTACACGTGGGAAATTTCTTTGGCGCCATATTTTTTAATCTTGTGCGCAACT
>JAGRAK010000222.1 GCA_020434645.1 Bdellovibrionales bacterium
CTCAACAACTACTGAAGCTCCAGATAGAGTGAGTTTTGAAATAACTGTTGCATGAGGTACTGATAGTTCGTTAGCAAGCATTTGGCTTACGCTCGCCGCGTTGTCGTCGATGGCCAGCTTTCCGGTGAGTACAAGATCGAAAGCACCCTCTTTTTTGATAGCGCCAGCAAGTGCTTTCGCCGTGAGCGATGCGTCTAAATAATTTGGAGAGTCGACGGCGACGGCCTCATCTACACCCATAGCCAGAGCGGTGCGCAGCACTTCTGAGGCGCGGGGCTTAAGTCCAATAGTAAAAGCCGTAATAGTTGATCCTGGATTCGCGTCACGTAGTTTAATACTTTCTTCAATAGCGTGCTCATCATAAGGATTCACGACCCACTTGATTCCAGTTGGATCGATACCCGAATTGTCGGAGTTCAATTTTATTTTAGTTTCTGTATCAGGAACTTGTTTAATGCAAACCGCTATACGCATGAATAATTCTCCTTAATGGCTGCTCAACTTATAGCCAGCGACAAAAGAAATTGCAAATGCAATGAGGTTCAATTAGGTTTAATTAACACAGTCGTAAAAATCACACAGGATATACATCATATGAACAAGGCGACATACCTTTTATCAACAATTGGCAAAAAGCAAATCATGGCACTGGCCGGATTAGCTCTATGCGGTTTTGTACTAACACATGCCGTGGGAAATTTATTTTTATTTGTAAGTCCCGAGGCCTACAATCATTATGGTCATGCGATAACGAGCAACCCGCTAATTTATCTTGCAGAGGTTGGCCTTGTGGTTTTCTTTGCCTTTCATGTTGTTGCTGGAGTTTTAGTTACGATTAGAAATATGGCGTCGCGCCCACAAAAATATGCAGTGTCGTCTAGCGGAGATAAAGCGACTTCTTTAACAACGAAAACTATGGCTATTCAAGGCATGGTGTTATTTGGGTTTATTGTTCTTCACTTAATAACTTTTAAATACGGAGCGTCTTATCCAGCGCAGGCCGACGGTGTTGCGGTGAGGGATCTTTTTCGACTTGTATACGAAGTTTTTCAAGATCCAATTTATGTGTTTGGATATATTGCCTGCCTACTTGTTTTGTCTTTTCATTTAAGCCACGGGTTAGCATCGTCACTACAAACATTAGGCCTACATCATCCGAAGTATACGGAGAAGTTAAAAATAGCTTCGATCTTATACGGAGTTCTCGTCGCAGGAATTTTTATTTCACAACCACTTTACATGTACTTCATTTATAAAGGTTAATTCAATGGCAAAACTAGATGCAAAAATTCCAACGGGGCCAATCGAAGACAAATGGGACAATCATAAATTTGACTCGAAATTAGTGAACCCGGCAAATAAAAGAAAGTTTGACGTCATTGTTGTTGGCACTGGATTGGCTGGAGCATCAGCGGCGGCGAGTCTTGCCGAGCTTGGATATAATGTAAAGGCGTTTTGTATTCATGATTCTCCAAGACGGGCGCACTCGATTGCAGCACAGGGTGGGATCAACTCTGCAAAAAACTATCAAAATGACGGAGACTCTATTTACAGATTGTTTTACGACACAGTAAAAGGCGGAGACTTTCGCGCCCGAGAAGCCAATGTCTACCGATTGGCGCAAGTTTCAACAGCCATTATTGATCATTGTGTAGCTCTAGGGGTTCCATTTGCCCGTGAGTATGGTGGATTATTAGCGAATAGATCTTTTGGTGGAGCGCAAGTTTCACGAACATTTTATGCTCGAGGACAAACAGGGCAACAGTTATTAATAGGTGCGTACTCAGCAATGAATAGGCAAATTGCTGCGGGTAAAGTTAAATTATTTGAGCGGCGTGAAATGCTAGATCTTGTAACGGTTAAGGGGCAAGCGCGCGGCATCACATGTCGAAATTTAGTTAATGGCGAAATTGAATCTTATTCTGCGCATGCTGTAATTGTCGCGACAGGCGGATACGGAAATGTATTTTATTTATCTACAAATGCTAAAAATTCGAATGTAACGGCGAGCTGGAGATGTCATAAAAAGGGAGCGGCATTTGCGAACCCTTGTTATACGCAAATACATCCGACTTGTATCCCCGTGGCAGGAGATTATCAGTCTAAATTAACTTTAATGTCAGAATCTCTTCGTAATGACGGTCGAGTATGGGTGCCCAAAGCGGTAGGTGACAAAAGGTTGCCACAAGAAATTCCAGATGCTGAACGAGATTATTATTTAGAAAGAGTTTATCCAAGCTTTGGTAATTTAGCGCCGCGTGATGTGTCTTCAAGACAAGCTAAATATAGAACAGATGAAGGCCGTGGGGTTGGACAAACAGGGCTCTCAGTTTATTTAGATTTTAGAGATGCGATTAAGAGACTTGGTCAAAATGCAATTAGTGAAAAATATGGCAATTTATTTCAGATGTACGAAAAGATTACGGGAGAGAACCCATATCAGCGTCCAATGAGAATATATCCGGCGGTACATTATACTATGGGCGGCTTATGGGTAGATTACAATTTAATGAGCACGATCCCAGGCTTGCATGTTTTAGGTGAGGCTAACTTTTCAGATCACGGAGCGAATCGTCTTGGTGCATCGGCGCTTATGCAGGGACTAGCTGATGGTTATTTTGTAATACCATATACTCTAGGAAATTATTTAGCTTCGACGCCACTCGCTGCGGTGACAACAGACAGTGAAGAATTCAAAGAGAGTCGAAATGCAGTGTCAACTCGCTTGAATGATCTTTTGAAAATGAAGGGCACAAGAACCGTTGATGATATACACCGCGATCTCGGCAAGATTATGTGGGAAAAAGTAGGAATGTCGCGAAACGAAAAAGGCTTAAAAGAAGCGATCACTGAAATTCAGAAGCTACGTGAGACGTTTGCTCACGACGTGCGCGTTTCGGGTGAAAACAATTATAAAAATGAACAATTAGAAAAAGCAGGAAGAGTGTCTGACTTTCTTGAGTTGGGCGAACTTATGGCAAAAGATGCGCTGACACGTGAAGAGTCATGTGGCGGACATTTTAGAGATGAATATCAGACAGCAGATGGTGAAGCGCTTCGTAACGACGATAAATTTTGTAATGTGTCAGCCTGGGAATATTCTGAACAGGGAGGCAAGCTCAGTTGGAATCTTGAGACCGAGCCCCTTGAGTTTGATAATGTTCACCTGGCGACACGTAGTTATAAATAATAAGAGGATAAAATGAGCGGCAGTTCAAATGAAAAACTAAATTTAAAACTTAAAGTATGGAAACAAAAAAACGCCACAGACACCGGCGGTTTTATTGATTACGACGCCAAAGACATTTCGACAGACATGTCATTTTTAGAAATGCTCGATGTTATGAATGAAGATTTAGTTCGTTCTGGCAAAGAGCCAGTAGAATTTGATCATGACTGTCGAGAAGGAATTTGTGGAAGCTGCTCACTCGTTATTAACGGCAACCCACATGGTCAGGACAAGGCCACGACCACGTGTCAGCTGCACATGCGCCGATTTAAAGATGGTGAGACAGTTTACGTGGAGCCATTTCGCGCAAAAGCGTTTCCTGTTGTTCGAGATTTAGTTGTCGATCGGTCTTCTTTCGATCGTATTCAGCATGCCGGTGGATATATTTCGACAAACACCGGAAGCGCCCAAGATGCGAATGCATTGCCTATATCAAAAGATTGTGCAGACCGATCTTTTGAAGCTGCCGCATGTATAGGTTGTGGTGCGTGTGTAGCTGCCTGTAAAAACGCGTCAGCCAGTTTATTTGTCGGAG
>JAGRAK010000223.1 GCA_020434645.1 Bdellovibrionales bacterium
CCATGCATGAAGAGCCATTGTTATTAATTCCTCAAGAGTTAAGAGATAAATTTTGTGATGAAATTAATCGCGGTTCTAAAGAAGAATTTCGCGTGAAAATTGATGGGGACATCTGTCCACCTAGTCGTTATATTTTTAATGCCCTTTTAGAAAAATATCATGGCGATATAAATAAAGTTTTAAATCATGTTCGTGTGAAAAGATTGATTCTTTCTGAAGCTGATCGCATAGGGATTGGTACTTTTCAACCAAAGGATGAAAAAAACCAAGACAGTACAGAACTTACTGGAGATATGAACTATCGCAAAATTGCAGAGTATGGCTCAGACTCTGACCCAAGAGCTTTCAATTTTGATGGAGAGTTTAATATTGCTAACCGTGGAATGATTGAGTTCGTGGAAGTATTAAAACTTGATGTAGCTTTCCTTTACGATTTGCTGGGAGCTTCACAAGAGCATAGAGTAAAACCTAAGAAGTTTGCCCAAACTCATATTGACGAAGTGATTATTGGTCACACCAATGAACCTGAATATCGCAAACTTCAAGATAATGAGTTTATGGAAGCACTTCGCGATAGAACAGTTAAAATTGATATCCCATATATTACAAAATTGAACGAAGAAATGAGAATTTATGAAAAGGATTTCAATTCACGTATTTTAAGAGGAGTGAGTATAGCCCCACATACTTTAGAAGTTGCAGCGATGTGGGCAATATTAACCAGACTTGAAAAACCTAAGAAAGCCAATCTTACTCGATTGCAAAAAATGAAACTTTATAACGGCACAACATTACCAAATTATACCGAAGACAATATTAAAGAATTGCGAAAGGATGCAAAAAGGGAAGGGCTGGATGGAATTTCTCCACGTTACATCCAAGATAAAATATCTAATGCCATTGTTATGGCCCAACAAACTAATAAGGGCTCGGTGAATCCATTTATGGTGCTCAATGAGCTTGAGTCCGGTCTTAAGAACCACCCGCTTATGGCCAACAATGAAGAGGTTCGATCTGATTATAAAGAGTTGATTGCGATTGTGAAGCAAGAGTATGAAGAAATCATTAAAGGCGAAGTGCAGACAGCGGTGAGTGCAGATGAGGGGGCGTTGTCTCGTCTATGCGCAAATTATATCGATAATTTAAAGGCGTACACTCAGGGAGAAAAATTAAGAAATCCATTCTCTGGTCAACTCGAAGAACCAGATGAAAGACTCATGCGCTCGATAGAAGAAAAGATTGAAATACCAGAGTCTCGAAAAGATGATTTTCGTCGTGAGATCATGAACTACATTGGCGCGCTAGCCTTAGAGGGCAAGAAGTTTGACTACAAAACGAACGACAGACTTTATAAAGCTCTTGAGAGTAAGCTCTTTGAAGACCAGCGTGATACAATAAAGTTAACATCACTAGTATCTTCGACAGAATCGCGAGACACGCAAGAGAAAATTGAACAAGTGAAGGCGAGGCTAATCAAGGAGTTTGGCTATGATGAGGTGTCAGCCCATGATGTGCTTCAATATGTTGCAAATATATTCGCGCGTGGCGATGTTAAAGAGAAAAAATAGTGAAATATGTCATCAATATTAGAAGATCACAGGAGATTTCGCGAAATTATTAAGGGTCGCATTAAGCAGCATTTTAAAAAATATGTGACCCAGGGTGAAATGATCGGCAAGCAAGAGAATGAGTTTGTTAAGATACCTGTGCCTTCTATAGAAATTCCGAAATTTAAATATGGTCCTAAAGATCAGGGTGGTGTCGGCCAAGGGCAAGGTCAGCCGGGCGACGCAGTTCAGGGCCAACAGGGAGAGGGCAAGGGTCAGGCTGGCGAAAATCCAGGGCAGCATATGTTGGAGGTTGATGTTTCTTTAGAGGAGCTTGCCGATATTTTGGGTGAAGAACTTGAGCTGCCAAGAATACAGCCGAAGGGAAACAAAAATATAGAAACCGTCCACAATAAATACACTGGCCGATCGCCGATAGGCCCAAGTTCTTTAAAGTTATTCAAGCAAAGCTATAAAGAAGCTTTAAAACGACAAATTACAGATGATACATACAATCCAGATGACCCTATTGTTATCCCGATAAAAGATGACATGAGATATCGGACATCTAAAACAATAACGAAGCCACAGGCAAATGCTGTCGTTATATATATGATGGATGTATCGGGTTCTATGGGTGATGAACAAAAAGAAATCGTCAGACTCGAAAGTTTTTGGATCAACACGTGGTTGCGCCGCAATTATAAAGGGCTTGAAACAAGATTTATAATTCACGACGCCGCGGCAAAAGAGGTAGACGAAAAGACATTTTTTTCAACCAGCGAGTCGGGTGGCACATTGATTTCATCGGCATATAAGCTGGCGAAAAAAATGATTGATGAAAATTATCCTGTCAATGCATGGAATATCTATCCATTTCACTTTAGCGATGGTGACAATTGGAGCGGTGAAGACACTCGTGTTTGTTTGAACTTATTGAAGGATTTCTTTTTGCCGAATACAAACGTATTTGGCTATGGGCAGGTTGAATCTAAATATGGGTCTGGGCAATTTTTAAAAGATTTAGAGAAGGCCTTTGCTGGAGATGATCGTTTGATAATGAGTAAAATTGAAAGTCGAGATAAAATTATGCAATCGATAAAAGAGTTTTTAGGTCGCGGGAGATAGTTTGGGCAATATAACGCCAGAATTAGAAAAAGAAAGAGTTCGTATTTGTGCCGAGGCCAAAGCCATGGGCCTTGATTTCTACGAGACAGTCTTTGAGCTTGTCACAGCTAAGCAGCTGAATGAAGTGGCGGCTAAGGGCGGCTTTCCGGTGCGGTACCCGCACTGGCGTTTTGGAATGGATTATGAACAGCTGTCTCGCAGTTACGAATTTGGATTATCAAAAATATATGAACTCGTAATAAATAACGACCCTTGCTATGCCTACCTTATGGAGGGCAATGATTTTGTAGACCAAAAATTGGTTATGGCTCATGTGTATGGACATTGCGATTTTTTTAAAAATAACATGTGGTTTTCTCAGACCAATCGAAAAATGATGGATCAAATGGCCAATCATGCCATTCGCGTTCGGCGTTATATTGATGATATCGGGGTAGATATTGTTGAAGATTTTATTGATAAATGTCTTAGCATCGAGAATTTAATAGACGCCTATAGTGTATATAAAAACCGACCTAAACCCGGTCGCAATCTTAAAGACACAGAAATAAAGCCAAAGCGAGATGTATTAAAATATTTACTTGAGCACGCACCGCTTGAAGAGTGGCAATATGATATTTTAAGTATGCTTCGAGAAGAAGCTTATTATTTTGCCCCTCAAGGTATGACAAAAATTATGAATGAAGGGTGGGCGTCTTATTGGCATGCCAAGCTTATGACTGAAAAAATTTTGCATGACTGTGAGATTGTAGATTTTGCCGATCGTCATAGTGGGGCTCTTGTTATGCCTCCGTCAGGGTTTAATCCTTATAAAATTGGAATAGAGCTTTTTCGCACAATTGAAAGTCGCTGGAACAAGGGTCAGTTTGGTAAAGACTGGTCAGAATGTGAAGATCTATCCGCAAAAAAAAGTTGGGACACGAAAGCTGGCCTAGGTCGTGAAAAAATATTTCAGGTGCGAAGAGATTACAACGACGTCACTTTTTTAGATGAGTTTTTAACTGAAGAATTTTGCCATGAGCATAAAATGTTTGTGTATAAATTTAATAAGCGCACAGGTCAGTTTGAGGTCGATAATCGAGATTTCA
>JAGRAK010000224.1 GCA_020434645.1 Bdellovibrionales bacterium
TGCGAATACTGATTTGGCTATTTTTCCTGAAATTGTGTTGTTGTCGATAAGCTGAATTAATTCTGCAAGCGCTTCTGCTGATATCGCCTGCTCTTCTATTGTTTTATCTGACTCTTTTAATTCTCGTAAAATTTCAACCATAATCCAATTTGAAGCCGCCTTCGCATTTTTACAAATACCCGCCACTTTCTCAAAGTACTTTGACAAGCTTTGATCTTGGGTCAGAACCAACGCATCGTATTCTGGAAGCCCATACTCTGATACAAAGCGCTTTCCCTTCTCGATTGGCAACTCTGGCAGCTCAGTACGAATTTTTTCTACCCATGACTCTTCAAAAGCAACAGGCAGCAAGTCTGGATCAGGGAAATATCTGTAGTCATGTGCCTCTTCTTTAGTACGCATTGTGAATGTACGATTCTTTGTAGAGTCATATAGACGCGTTTCTTGAACTATGACTTCTCCCGATTCTACTGCAGCAATTTGTCTTTGTATTTCATACTCTATAGCTTTTTCTACAAACCGAAATGAGTTCACGTTCTTTATTTCAACTTTGGTGCCAAATTTTTCTGCTCCAACTTTACGAACCGACACGTTGCAATCACATCGTATTGACCCTTCTTCAAGGTTGCCGTCGCATACGCCAAGATACATTAAAATATTTCGTATTGTCCTCGCGTATTCTGCAGCCTCTTGTGGATTCTTAATTTCTGGCTCCGAAACAATTTCAAGTAACGGCACGCCTGCGCGATTTAAATTAATTAATGAATAATCGCCATGATGAGTTGATTTGCCGGCGTCTTCTTCCATATGTGCACGTGTGATGCCAATTTTTCGAGCCACACCATTCACATAGATATCCACAGATCCTTTTTCACAAAGAGGCTGATCGTATTGCGATATTTGATAGCCCTTCGGCAAATCTGGATAAAAATAATTTTTCCTTGCAAAAACAGATCGCCGATTGATTTCACAATTCAAAGCCAATCCAATTTTTATTGAATACTCCAATGCTTTTTTATTTATTACGGGCAAGGTTCCAGGCATAGCCAAGCTTACCGCGCTTGTATGCTCGTTGTCGGCACCGCCAAAAGCAGCTGAATCTGCCGAAAACATTTTACTATTAGTTGAAAGCTGCGCATGAATCTCTAAACCAATAATTGGCTCCCAGTTACCGTATGACACTTGGCACCTCATTCAATTTTAGCGATTGCTCAATTGCGTATCCAACGTTCAACATTTTTTGCTCTTCAAAATGTCCTGCTGTTAACTGAATCCCAATAGGCAATCCTTCTTTACTGAACCCGGCTGGCAAACTCATTCCGGGTAAACCAGCTAGATTTGTAGAAGTTGTAAAAACATCATTAAAATACATATCTACTGGGTTCTGAATTCTTGACCCCAACTTAAACGCTGGAGTTGTATAAACTGGACTTAACAACACATCGCACTTCTGAAATGCATCTATAAAATTTTGCCTCAGCATTCTACGCACCTGACAGGCTTTTTTATAATAAGCATCATAGTAACCGCTTGAAAGCGCATATGTGCCCAACATTATTCTGCGTTTCACCTCTGGCCCAAAGCCCTCGCCGCGAGTTCGACTATAAAAATCATCAATATCATCGGGCCTGTCCTTTGAAAAATCAGCTCGGAAACCATAACGGACTCCATCATATCGCGCTAAGTTGCTAGAAGCCTCACATGTTGCAATAATATAATACATCGGAACGCCAAGCTTTGTGTAAGGGATGCTCACTTCAACAAATTCGGCTCCCGAGTCTTTTACTATTTCTTTTGCACGATCAATTGCCGCCGCCGAATTTGGAGACAACTTGTCTGTAAAATACTCTTTCGGTAACCCGATCTTCATGCCTTTTAAATTCGGGTTCAAGTTCTTAGACCACTCTGGAACAGCTTGATTTGAACTTGTCATATCAAGGTGGTCTTTGCCGCTCATAACCTCTAATGAAAGAGCACTATCTCTTACCGTAGGGGTCAATGGCCCCGCCTGATCAAGACTCGAAGCATAGGCGACAATGCCGTATCGGCTCACTCTTCCATAAGTGGGCTTTACACCCACCACTCCACAAAAACTCGCGGGCTGCCGAATTGAACCACCCGTGTCTGTGCCGATAGCAAGTGGAGACATCTTTGCTGCTACTGCAGCGGCAGAGCCGCCGCTTGAGCCTCCGGGTACATGTTCAAGTGACCAAGGATTTTTACAATCACCATATGCTGATGTTTCATTACTCGAGCCCATCGCGAACTCATCTTGATTCGCTTTACCTATAGTGATCGCGCCCTCTGCTTCAAGCCGATTAACAACAGTGGCCGAGTATGTTGGTACAAAATTTTCTAGTATCTTCGAGCCGGCAGTCGTCTTTAAATTTTTTGTGCAAAGCATATCTTTCACAGCCACAGGCACTCCCGCAAGGCGACCTGGGTTCTGTTTTTTTGCAATTTTAGCGTCTACTTCTTTGGCCTGCTGAATCGCTTGATCATTCATGGTGATGAATGCATTCAGCTTAGGGTTTAATTTTTCTGATTGCTTAATAAATGCGACCATCACTTCTTCGGCCTTTACTTGGCCACTTGAAACCATGTGGGCTATTTCACTTACATTTTTTTCAATGATACTCACGAGATCTCCTAAAATTAAACTACAGGTGGAACTTTAAATAAATTACCCATGCGCTCTGGTGCATTTTGCAATGCCTGTTCTACGCTCTGGCACTCTTCTTTATTATCGTCTCGAAATACGAGTTCAATTTCACTCGGTGTTACCATCGGCTCAATGCCCTTTGTGTCGACTGCCGAGATCTGCTCAAAGTATTGCAAAATATCATTCATTTGCTTTTGATAAGTGCTCACTTCAGATTCGCTAATTTTAAGGCGTGCAAGGTGGGCTATTTTATTTACATCAATCACTGGGTGGATCCTCTGCTTAGTTTAATGCTTTCTATTTATTGGCTCTGGCAAACTTATGCAATGGCCAGTCGGCGTGAAGCGCCGCGTAGCCACCTCTGTAATTGCTCAACTTTCGGCTTTCGCGTATCGTCGCTCGGATGAGTTCCAATAAGAAATCTGCCTCTCAGCGTATAACAGAGCTTCGAAAACAAATCAAAGAACATGATCGTCTCTACTACTCGCTCGATAAGCCCTCTATTACAGATTTTGAATATGACCAACTCTTTGCTGAACTCAACGCTCTTGAGTCACAACATCCAGAACTGATTACTGAGGATTCTCCCACACAGCGCGTGGGTGGTGAAGCTCTCGATTCTTTTGAAAAAATTGCTCATCGCATTCCCATGCTTTCACTGCAAAATGCCTATTCTTCAGAAGAAATTATAGCTTTCGATGAACGCATCAGAAAAGCACTCAAGCTAAGCGAAAATCTTGAATACTACTGCGAACCAAAATTTGACGGCCTTGCTATAGAGCTTATTTATGAAAAGGGTCGTCTTGTGCGTGCCTTAACACGCGGAGATGGCTCTATAGGTGAAGACGTCACCAAAAATGTTCGCACTATAAAATCTATTCCGCTAACACTTGAATGCAAAACCCCACCTCCTCTTTTAGAAGTTAGAGGTGAAATACTCATGTTCAAAGACGATTTTGCTGCTCTCAACAAGCAACAAGAAGAGTTTGGACTCGATGCTTTTGCTAATCCGCGTAATGCAGCGGCGGGCTCAATTCGCCAGTTGGATCCTAAAATTGCAGGCACACGACCCCTCAAGATATTCTGCTACTCTGCCGGAG
>JAGRAK010000225.1 GCA_020434645.1 Bdellovibrionales bacterium
ACGTAAGAGTTCACTCTCAGAAACATTGGGGTCACTGAGCTTTACCATTCGCTCTTCATACTCTAAGCGAGTTTCTTGTGCTTTATCTAGCATGAGGCTCACAACTTTAAGTATTTCACTGTCACCAGGTCTTGCAGTTGACATCAATGCCACATAAGGGTTTTCTTGAATAATTTCAAAAAATTTTCTTTTTGCATTATCTTGAGCGGCCTCTTGTAATCTACGAGTTTTTAAAGAGAGCTTCTCAAAATTCAAGCGCTTGTCGCGGCCTTGCCAAGCTTCATGGAGAGGACGTCTTGCAAAATATAAGACTCGCTTTTTAGGTGAATACTGAATTTGAATTGATTTACACGCGGGGTGATCTTTTTCAAATATAGATTCGCAGTAAAATCGTTCATAGTTTTGCAGGTTTTCTTTATAATTTGTACCGTCAATAGTAACGCTTTCACTCCCGGCATTTAATACTGATTCAATTTCTTTATCACTAAATGGGGTGCGCGGAACATACTCAATATCCCAAATGCCCTCTATAGGATTTGGCTTTATACGCGGGTCAATAGGCAAAAATGGCGTTGGTAAATTATTTTCTATATTGTACACGTGAGCCTGAAATTTCTGCATAAGCTCTTTATGTGTGTGAAAGCTCAGCAAACTGATAAGCAAAAGTTGTCTTCGCATTTTCGGATACTGAATTTCAATATTATTACGCACAATACGTAAACTTTCATCGCAATCTATAAGTGCGGGCTGCCCCTCTAAACAAAGTTTAAGACCAGATAAATAAGCCACATTTTGATCCATAAACATAATTACGCGCTCGCGCAGATCATTTAAGAATGCTCGTTTTGCTGTCCGCTCCTGTAAATTGTCTTGCGCAGAGTTTGCCGACAAAGCCACAGAAATTGGGCTAAATAACAGACTCATTGAAATGAGGTAAGCCAAAATACTTTTCATCATAGACTTTCTATATTCAATTCTTGTTCCAAATAATGCCCGGCAATAAACCACCTACTTGCTTTGGCCTATTCATAGAGGCATAGGTATAGACAAAAAAAGACCAAAGTGACATTTTAGGCGAACACTTGATCAAAACTTAGCCAAAAACAATAGCCTAAGCACCTGAAAATACGAGTTTTTTCGTCAAACCCTTTGGCGAGCCATTTGCACATAACTGATACCGAGGAGTACCTTTATGAAAATATTAAATCGCAGAGCCTTAACATATGTCGTCACTCTCAGCATGATTTCAAACCCTGCCTTTGCCGCCGGGCTTGGGGAACTTCTTAGTAAGGGCGGGACATTTCTGCGTCAGACCCTTACAGGCTCAGGCAAAACTACAGTTAAAAATGGTGCTGAAGTCGGCGCCACAGTAAGTGCACACAGCGCTGCTGAAGCCGTTAACTCTGAGACCATTATGGGACTTCGAAAAGCTCTCGCGTTCGTCGATCAACTTGAAAAAGACACTTTAGGTGTATTTAAAAATATGCAAATACGAGTGTCTGAAAATGTTTACTCAAAAACATTAGGGCGAGACACAGAACTCAATAATCTCATCAATGATTTGTCTGACATCACGTCGCCTGGCGTTGCACTTCAGGGCTCTGAAAATATAGGTAAAGGCCAACTCCTTGTGGGCTTACAAGAAGAAATTAATAAGGGTGCTGTAGGCCAAGTATTAGATAATGCCAAAGTCATTGAAGTGGCATCAAATCATGCTGCTTTTGAAAGCATCTCATCACTTAAAACACATTTTGATAAGCTTGCTGAAACTGTAAAAGGCGAGGAGATCATTATTTTACATTTTAATGATATTAAGCCGTTTATAAAAGACGGCGCCAGTCACGTAACACTTGATAATGTAATTGAACTTGCTAAACGCGTACTCGGCAAAGATCGAGTTAAAGTTGTTATCAGAGGCAATCAAGATCAAATCGACCTGCTCACAAAAAGCAGTGAACTTGTGGCTAGTTTGCGACGTCAAAATATAAAAGAACTACCAGGCTATATGTTGGATAAAATAGTATCAAATTATGTTAAGAGAGTTGAAAATGAATCTGGCGTAATATTTTCGACTGAAACTAATTCAAGACTGATAGCTCTCGCTCGAACCTATTATAGCGAACTCGGCATGCCTACCGCAGCTAACACACTCGCCTCTCGGGTCGCAACATTCAAAAACATACAAATTGCGCGCGGAGACGACTTAGCAGCAAAATTTCTTACTGAAAAACTAGCCTCCCTTGAAGCATTAGAGAATGCAGCCATACAAGCTGTTGCCGGCAAAACGGGTGGCGTGGCCTATGCCAGACAACTACTTGATGAAATTCCGGAGCAAAAAGCTGAAATAAAAAAACTAGCAGAAACTACGCTTCAACACTTTCACGAAATGGAACAAATTCGTAAAGAACTTTTAGCAGCGACGCCAAATGCGAATGCACGATTCTCTGTAGTTATAGATGAAATACACAAAGAAATGGCAGCCCTCGGCAATGATGTTAGTAAGTTTAGCGATCAGTTAAAAGACAAAATCGCAAAACTAGAGAAACTTCAAACTGTTAAAAATAATGATATCGCCATGACAATCTACTATGAAAGAAATGGCACCGTAACATTAGAAGAGCTATTGATCGAACATAGACCAAACGCAGAAAGTGAGCTATTAGCCGAATTTCAAAAATACGTTTACGGTCAAGATCATATATTAATACCACTTTCTGAGGTCGCAGTAAACTTACGATCACAATTTCGAGATACCAGTCGTATGCTTGGGAAATTTTCACTCAATGGTGACCCCGGCTCAGCAAAAACTGATCTAGCTAAATTAACAGCAAAACTCGTCTACGGAGACGAAAATAAAATTATTCGAATCGATATGTCAGAGTATAAAGATGCCCGAAGTGCCGGACGATTCACGGGTGCTGACCCTGGACTAATTGGGTATGACGCATTAACGGATCTCGTATCTCAAGCCAATCGATTAGGTGGAGAGGGCGTTATATTAGTTGACGAAGTCACACGTGGAAATCCAGAAGCACTCGCAACGTTACTTAAGCTTTTCGAAGAAGCTACATCTACCAATACAAGAGGAGAAACTGCGAATTTCTCAAAATTCATTGCCATATTCACTTCAAATGTCGGAGAATATGGCCAACATGGACTGCATGTCGGATCATCTGCTGATGAAATCAAAACTGTGTTTTCAGAACACTATGGCCTACCAAGCGCAATGATGGATCGTATTGATAACATATTTATGACTGCTCCACTTAAACACGAAGAAGGAATGAAAGTACTAGAAAAGTTTATACGCTCAATAAATGAGCGAATTAAAGTGCGAATTAATAAAATAGAATTAACACCTGAAGTCAAGTCCGCCCTGCTCAGTATGGCAGAAAAGGAAGGTACATTTCCTGCCAGAAACATCCGTCGTATGACAGATAAAATTAAAACAGAAATTGAACACATTCTCGATTTTGGATTTTATAAAAACTCTAAAGGAGAGACTCTCGAACTTAAAACAGTACCAGGAGACCTTATTAAGGTGGGCTGGACAGAAGCAAACGGTCTTGTTATTACAGTGGCAAAATGATGAAGTTTAAAAGATTTACCACTATAATTTCTCTAACCGCAATTGCGTTTCTTATTGCCGAAGTGGCCTATTGCGATTCAGACCTCAGACAAGTTGAGGTATTAAAACTCACTTCACTAAAAGACTTCTCTTTGAACGCAATTAAGCAGCCC
>JAGRAK010000226.1 GCA_020434645.1 Bdellovibrionales bacterium
TTAGACATGCACGAAAGAATTTAGAAATAATAGATGCTGCCGATTCCACCGGTGCCGCCGGCAAGCAGATCATTCACATCCACTAACATCATAACTTCTGCGAAAAAACCCAGACCTTGCATTTCACCATCAGTAATTAAGTACTGAAGCCCGAGGCCAGGATAAATTATATCTTTAGCAAAGATGCCCGTCGCACGCTCTTTTGCTGTTAAAAATTTATTGGCAAGTAATGGGGGCGATGTTCGCTCAACTCGTTCTTCGGCGCCGACCGAATACCAGCGCGAATAACCGCCAACAAAATAAGGGGCGACATTTCCGCTGCCTAAAGATCTCTTTATGTGGGCATTAAAAGCCTGAAAGCCTCGAGAAATCCCAACTCCCATTGAAAAAGCGAAATCTTGTGTGAAATTGATATCTAAATTCAGCCCAGCAAGGCCTGTTGCTCCGGCCAACGTAGTTTGAATACCTATTTTTTTAACAGCTTTTAATGCTTCGCTACCAGAAAATGAATTTAAACTCTGGCGAGAAGAGCTCCCCCAACCCTCATCGACTAAAATTTGAGCCAATGAAGATGTTGCACATAATGTGATGAATGCCGCCACTAGTATTTTCAAAGTACCCCCTTAGATCAATATAACTAAAACATTTTGGCTTTTATGCCTTCTTCTTGCAAAAATTTGCGAATTTGCGGCCCGTCCATCGGCTCAAGCCGCCAAATTAGTTTTTTCATTAATTCTATCGTCTTTTGACCATCGTCAGTTCTTATTTTTTGAGTGAAATAGGCCATATCTTCGGTAATAGTCGACATGTTTTTAATTAACTTAATCGCATCTTTGTTTTGGGTCGTTTGATCAACCTGTTTTAAAAGCTTGTTTAAGTTGCTCACCAAGTTGTTCATCATTGTAATGGTTTCGACAACTGATCCCTGATTATTTTCGACAAATTCAAATATCTTACCGGCCAGTCCATAGCTTTGAGATATTAATTGGTCTATTCTTGGCGGATCTTCTCCTCTTACCAGTTGCCCATTATCAAACTCTGGGTTGCTGGTAGTGCCCGGGCTCACCTCTACAAACTTTTCTCCGATCACTCCGGCTAAATTTATAAAAAACTGACTGTCGGTACGAATCGTCGGCCACGCTTGTTTAGAAACTGAAATTCGTACAAGTAGTTTAGTCTCTTCGCCATTGGGCATTTTGCCGTTCGGGTCAAAGCGAATTTCTTTTACTTTGCCCACTTTAATTCCCATAACTCGAACTGGAGAGCCCACCTCTATACCGCCAGCATAATTGTAGGCAACATTCAATTCGTAACTGTTTGAGAAGGGGTTCAAAATTCCTAGATAAAACGCAAAAGCCGTGACCATTGCGATCGCACCTAAAAACATTATACCCACTTTTAATTCTGGCTTCATTTTGTACCCCTCAATAAAGATAAGAGAAAATCCACGATAAAACAAAATCAATTATAATTATGGCAACTGATGTCGCAACAACACTATTTGTAGTTGCCAACCCCACTCCCTCAGCCCCTGATTTACACCGAAATCCAAAATAACAGCTAAATAGTGGTATAACCGCTCCAAATGCAGCCCCTTTAATAATAGAAAATATCATATCATTAAAATTTACAAATGTTCGCATGCCCACCATAAATGCTCCGGATGTATATCCGAGCTTAATTTGACTCACAAGCATAGCGGCCACAAGACAAACCGAATTTGCTAAAACGGTGAGAAGCATGCCACTCACTATGCACGCAATAAGACGTGGAACGGCAATAAATCGGATGGGGTTGATTCCGAGCATTTTTAGTGCATCGATTTGCTCTGTAATTTTCATTGTGCCTATTTCGGCAGCAAGTCCAGCTCCTACTCGAGAAGTTACCAGTAACGCGGTAACAACAGCGCCCAACTCCCGCAATATTAAAAGTGCGGCAAAACCCGGCACCAAACTGTCATTACCAATCACAATTTTCATGTGAAATGATGATTCAATAATCGTCACAATAGCAGCGAAGCTGAGGCAAAAAGCGACTACCGGAGCACTTTCTACGGCAACAAAATGAATCTGCTTTAATATATCTTTGCCCCTATAGGGGGGGATAAAACTTTGAACTATAGTTTCATAGACGAGTCGCAAGAACTCCAGCGCAGGCTCTGTTTGATTCAGAATAGTTCGTCCGAGATACGCAACCACTTAAGCCCCAAAATATAAAGTTAAAATAATATCACCAATAAAACTCGTGAGCCAATCCACTACGACTATTCCCACCATAGTGGCCACTGCCGTACTCACAACAGCGCGCCCGACTCCTTTTGCGCCGCCCGAGGCCGTATAACCTTTGAATGTGCAAATACTTGCCAATACTATAGCAAAAACAAGGCACTTTAACATTCCGCTAGCGACTGACCCAAGATTTACAATTGTCGGAATATGGCGCAAATACTCATGAGAATTTATATCTGAAAAAAACAAACCCATTAAGAGCCCACCGAAGATAGACATAAAAAGCCCAATAATTAATAAAAAACAGCTTGAAATAATTATGCCTATATATCGAGGCAAAATAATCTCTTGAATTGGGTTGGCACCCAGACATCGAATGGCGTCTATCTGCTCTGTTACTCGCATGGTGCCCAGCTCTGCTGAAGTGAACGCTCCAATTTTACCGCTTAACATAAATGCAATTAACAGCGGCCCAATTTCACGCACTGTTGCGCTAGTCGACAACCCGCCTAAATAAGCCATTGCTCCGAACTCTTTCACCTGAAGTGTGAATTGCACAGTCATAATGCCACCGACAAAAAAGCCAGCAAGAGCCGTAGTTGCGATACTCTGTTCAGTGACTTTTACAATTTGAACAGCAACAGCCTGTCGCGTACACGGCGACTTGATACATACGCGTAAAATTTCTTTGATAAAAAGAATTCCGGCGCCTATTTCTGTAACTATATTTTGTATTGATTTAAGCATTCTTAACCTCAGCCATAAACTCAACGACTAAAGGGTGAGTATTGTTCATTATTTCTTTGGGCGTACCTTCGGCTATAACTTCACCCTTATCTAAAACAACAATGCGATCTGCGATAGCGAGTGCACAGTTCATGTCATGACTGACAACAACAGAAGTTGTTTGCATTTTATTCGATAGTTCTTGAATCAAATTATTTACAGCATTCGTCGTAATGGGATCTAATCCTGTAGTCGGCTCATCAAACAATAAAATTTTTGGTTCTATGGCGACAGTTCTCGCCAAACTGACACGTTTTTGAGTGCCATAAGAAATTTGTTGCGGGAGCTTGCCCTCGACGTCTTTTACATGCACCATCTCTAAGCATTTCTCAACACGCGGTCGGATTTCAGATTCCTTCAAGTGAAGACTTTTTCTCAATCCAAATGCGACATTATCATATACAGTCAATGAGTCGAAAAGTGCGGGGTGCTGAAAAACCATGCCGCATTTTTGACGAATGTGAAAAAACTGCTCTTCGCTGTAGTTTGTTACGTTCTCACCATCAATCCAGATTTCTCCAGAAGTGGCCTTTAATAAACCCACAATTAGCTTAAGCGTAACGGACTTTCCGGTGCCGGATGTGCCGAGTATAAATAAGATTTCACCCTTATGAATTTTAAAATCGATTCCTCGCAGAATTTCTCTGTCACCAAAACTTTTTCGAAGCCCCTTAAACTGTATCAAGCTGACTCCGTTAATGGGCCAACCAGGCTCCCCGTAATAAAT
>JAGRAK010000227.1 GCA_020434645.1 Bdellovibrionales bacterium
TTCAGGCAAAGTCGAAATAAATTTTTCTAAACCACCAATGCGAACATCATCAACAGTCGTAAATTTCACACCATGCTTTTTTACAAAATTAAGATCATCACCTGAAGCCAAAGGTCCACGCAAACCCACTTGAAATGTTTTTGAC
This sequence comes from Bdellovibrionales bacterium, assembly GCA_020434645.1. GTDB lineage: Bacteria > Bdellovibrionota > Bdellovibrionia > Bdellovibrionales > UBA1609 > RBG-16-40-8. The sequence goes on from JAGRAK010000227.1 coordinate 146, forward strand.
CCGTCAATAAGACCTTCATCAATAGCGTGACGTACAAATGTACCATGATGATATTCGCAGTCCCAAGCCGCTGGGTACGTGTCAAGATGAGCATCAAAGTGAATAAGTGATACCTTACCATATTTGCGATGAAGTGATCTTAAAATTGGCAAGGTTGTTGAATGATCTCCGCCAACTGAAATAAATTTTTTATTTAATTTTAATAACTCATCAAAATACTTTTCAATTCGTTCATATGTCATTTTTTGATCGACTGGGACAGTGGGGCAATCACCCACATCAGCAAATTTTTTCTTTGACCATAAATTTTCACCACGTGACCAACTAAAACCACGCCCGAGTGAAGAGGCTTGGCGCACATGTGAAGGCGCAAAGCGTGCCCCTGGTCGGTAGCTCACTCCCCCGTCATAAGGCACACCCACAAGTGCAACATCATAATCAGATCCCACCGACACATGCGGCATGCGAAAAAAAGTTTTTATACCCGAAAATCGCGGAAACTCTCGGCCGCTCAGTGGCTCATATTTCATTTTAAAACTCCCTTTTCTCGCCCTACACGCCAGCGAACTCCAGATTTTGTCGCCTTTAAACCATAAGGATATATTTTGTCAGATTTGTATTTTACTTGCGCAGGCTTTTGGCCTGCCGCGACTTTAGGTTCAATTCTTTTTCTCTTCTGCAAAGTCTTTTCTAGAAGCTTTTTTATTTGACCCGGCTCTACCTCATACACCGACCATACGAGGGTCTCGACTTCACTTTCGCCTGTAGACGGATGCCAAATACCCAGCTCCAAAACCCAGCGCTTGTTTAGTTTTTGAGTTCGGGCAAAGCTCCATTCAACTGCTCCGGCTCCGAGATTGGCATCAGCCGGTAACCCCTTTGTGTCTCGAGCCACTAGACTGTTTAGAAAAATTTTATCGTTCCAGATGTGAACCTTGCTCTGACCCAAAGTAAAAAAGCAGTCTTTGAGTTTCAAATTTCTTTTTGGACAATTATTAAACGCCCACGCCCAATTTGAACACAATGTGACAACTAAAATAGAGAATATGCAAAAAAATCTCATATCTATTGTCTTAACAAAGTTATTAAGTGTAGTCATAGAATTCTTATGAATAAGTCAGATAGCACACAACTACATAACTGGTTTTTAGCCCACCAGAGGCGATTGCCATGGCGTGAAAATCGTGATCCCTATCGCATTTGGATTTCAGAGACTATGCTTCAGCAAACCACAACAACTGCTGTTCTCGGATATTACGAACGTTTTCTCACCCAATTTGATACCCTTCATAAACTCGCTCATTCCTCAATTGAAGATGTTTATAAGCTGTGGGCTGGTCTAGGCTACTACTCTCGTGCCCGTAATCTTCATAAAGCAGCTCAACTTCTAGCCAAAATGAGCGAGTTTCCGAAATCTTATACTGAGCTTTTAAAATTCCCCGGATTCGGCCCCTATACCGCCCGAGCGGTCAGCAGCTTGGCCTTTTCAGAACAAGTGGGCGTTCTCGATGGCAATGTCATTCGCGTATTATCAAGAAAAGAAAATCTAGCCCTCGAATGGTGGCGTCCTAAAATTCGCGCTCAAATGCAAGCGCAGATCGATCAATTTGTTCAATTTGGCCAAAGCGAAGTCCTCAACCAAGCATTAATGGAGCTCGGTTCGCAAATATGCGTTCCTAAAAATCCTCACTGCAAAATATGCCCCTGGTTAAAAACATGCAAAAGCTTTAAAGCGAAAACCGTCGCGCTGCGGCCTTTAAAAAAGCCACGGCGTAAAAGTGAAATCTGGATCTGGACGCCAAAAATTCAGGTGAAAAACGACTCTGTATTTCTGCAAAAAAATGATTACGCTCCATTCTTACGCGGAGCCTGGATTCTACCGGGCAAAGTGAAGAGTTCAAAAAATCGCCCCCAGCGTTACGACTTTCGTCATAGCATAACACATCATGATATTTTCGTGCAGCTCGAGTCTAAAGCCGCTATTATCAATAGCCGTACCCCTGTTTCTAAAAAAGAAAGAAAGGAAAGTGAAAAGTGGGTCAAAATTCAACAATTATCAAGTGTCGCCACTTCATCACTCATAAAAAAAGCCCTTGAACATGCGAAGTGCACATCCTTATAAAGGGCCTTTCATTTTTATATGCGCTTCTTCATTTTTTTGTGCGTTCTCATTTTTATCTCTTCTTTCGGGGTGCAAAACGGGGTCAGTTTCTAGCACTTCCGCGCAATCACTACCGACGCCAGCCGGTTACGAATTACCGGCGACATCGGCATTGCCCATTGGCGGCGAAAACACACGCGGCAAATTTTCATATGGTGGTGACAAAATCTTATTTATTAGCCGCGACCGCCTTAAACATTCACAGCCCCAAGCTTATGAATATGACTTAAAAACACAAAAAGATCGTCGCATCACCTTTCAAAATGGTGAGGTATTTGATGTCGCATATTCAAGCGAGCCTCACCACTTTTATTATTCTAGCACTACTGATGAAATTAAAGAAAATCCTGAGTTTATTCGAAGTGCTCTTGCTAAAAAATCGCCTGACACTCTCACCAATTTTTTTGGAGAAACTCTTCCTCCCACTGAAATTTATGAGAGCACTCTTGATGGTCGCAATATTCAGCGCTTAACAGATTCTGAGGGGTTTGATGGTCTAATCTCCACAAGCACTCTTCGATCAGAAATTACTTTTATTTCAACACGCCGAAACACAAAAGACGCATACATTATGAAAACCAACTCAAACAATCTCACCCGCTTACCTATAGGCAAAGATGAAAGTGATTCTATTGTGCAGTCACCAAGTGGCAAATATGTCGCCTGGACTCGCTCCCCATCTGAAATTTGGATTTCAAATCTATATGGAGCAAAATCACAAAAAGTGATGGCGGACAAATTCACGAATATTGATCCTGTTTGGCATCCCAATGAGGAAGAAATTCTCTTCTCATCTAATCGTGATGATAAAGAAAACTTCGAGCTTTATGTTATAAAAAAAGATGGTTCATGTCTTCGCCGACTCACCTACCACTCTGCCCATGATCGGTTACCCGATATAAGCCCTGATGGCAAAAAACTGCTGTACTCGAGTTTACGCACCGGAAAGTGGCAACTTTATTTGACAGAGTACGCGCCTCCCCCTTGCCCCGCGCCGCCTGAGTCGTTACAATCTAATCCATGAGTATTTTAAAAAATTTGAAATCTTTGATGAGTAACAACTCAACTCACAATGCTCGACGGTGCCAAGCTTCTCTAAGCTTAATTATCATTTTTTGCTTAGGCGTTCTTTTATCTCTGCCAGTAAAGGCAGCCCCTATCCCACTCACATCGAGCTCTGTTTTTATTTCGGCAAAAAATGGTCTATTTCAATCTCCCTTAGGTTTTTCAATTCATCTTGCTGACACAGATTGGGTTCAAGTTCCGAAGCCGGCCGATAACCCGTATATTGAAACCGTGTATCGATCAAATGACGATCAAAATATTCAAGCCGCACTCACCGTACGTGTCGACAAACTCGATACCACGCACACGTTTGAGAGCTACTCAAAAAAGTGGATGAAAGATTATCCTCGTTTTGGTTTTGCTGTTTTG
>JAGRAK010000228.1 GCA_020434645.1 Bdellovibrionales bacterium
CCGTCGGCTATAGTTTCAATCATTCGTTTTTCAGCAAGACAACTTGATCCCATAGTGGGGTCTTCATTTGAAACCGTGCCACTGCCAATAATTGTTCCAGCAATAAGATTGCGCGTCCGAGCTGCATGAGCAATCAATTCACCAAAATGAAAATGCATTTCTTTAGCATTAGCCTTACCAAAAAATTGATCATTGTAATTTACGATTAGCGGCAGCTGCACTCGACCCTCACTCCACGCCACACCCAATTCATCAGGAGTGATGGCAAAGGGAGCAAAAGCTGATGATGGCTTACTTTGTAAAAATCCAAAACCGGCAGAAAGCTCTTCAGGAATCAAGCCACGCAATGAGACGTCGTTCACAATCATTATCAATATTATTTTTTTGAGCGCATTTTCTGGAGTTATACCCATTTCAACATCATCAACAATAACGGCGACTTCGCCTTCGAAGTCCGTACCATGAGCAAAGTCAATTTGCGGAACATCTTCTGTTGGAGCTAAAAAAGTATCGCTACCGCCTTGATACATTAGCGGAACAGTAAATAATTTCTCAGGTAGCGGCGCTTTACGCGCCATTCTTACAAGCTTGACGTGATGTAAAAAAGCAGACCCATCAACCCACTGAAAACTGCGAGGCAGCGGAGAGTGTAGTTTTGATACGTCTATTTGAAACTCACCCTCTATTCTGCCTGTATTCAGCCTCTTATATTCAGCCAGTAATCTCGGGTAGGTTTCTTGCCAGTTCTCAATGGCCTCTCTTAGGGTGGCACAGATCGAGCTGACACGCACTCCGCGCGCATTGTCAGAGCTCACGACAATTAATTCACCATCACGATTTTTTGGGTGTTTTAGTGTTGCTAGTTTCATAGTATGACAAATAACTGGATTCTATACTAAGGTCAAAGACTGATACCCGGAGGTCATTATGGACGACTCATTTGTGCTCTATAGCTACTTTAGGAGCTCTGCATCCTACCGCGTTCGTATAGCTCTTCATTACAAAAATATCTCATTCAAATACTCACCCGTTCATCTCATTCAAAATGGCGGAGAGCAGTATTCAACAGAATATCGAAAACTCAACCCTCAAGCACAAGTGCCTTGCCTTATACATAATAATAAGCCGATTTCGCAATCTATGGCGATCATTCAGTACCTAGAAGATGTGTGCAGGGAGCCTGCGCTATTCCCCAATACTGCATATGAGAAAGCGCTTGTTATTCAGCTGTGTGAACTTATTAATAGTGGCATTCAACCTCTGCAAAACCTTGCCGTTACGGCCGAGCTCACTAAAAATTATTCATTCACGACTGAGCAAAAAAACAATTGGATTCAACACTGGAACAACTTAGGCCTCTCTAGTGTAGAAGAAATGCTAAAAATCACCGCTGGTGATTTTTGCATAGGCGACACCATCACCGCTGCAGACTGCTTTTTAATCCCACAAATTTTTAGCGCCAAACGTTTTGCCGTAGACGTATCAAAGTATCCCACCATATTACGTATTTGCGAACACGCTGGAGAGGTAGAAGCTTTTCAGTTGGCAGCACCTGAGCGGCAGCCTGATTACGTACCGTAATACCAGAATATTGTATGTTTTAGACGGCATACAATTTGCTCTGTCTAATTAACGCCGCCCTATTGACGAGAGGAGTTCACTCTGAGCAAAAAATTTGTCTATTTATTTGTTATTATGGCATTTTTTGTCACTCCCCTGCGTGCATATTCTTTGGTCGCAAATAATGCCTATAAATGGGAGACCGGCCAAACTCTCAAAGTTCTTTTTTTAGACGGGAACATGGCCGAGCAAAAGGCCGTCATAAGCGCTTTTAAAGTATGGCTAAATTATATCAATTTAAACGTAGAATATTACACTGAAGCCAATAAAGACGAATTCTATGATATTCGCGTTACTGTAAAACCAAACTTCGACTCTTCAAGAATCGGCAAAGAAGCCCACCAGATTGCGCAAGATCAGCCCACCCTCACCCTTGGAAGCGCTAAGATTTTATCAGCTTACTTTGACACAACTAATGCGAAAAAAAAAGAAGCCCAAGGTACATTGCTGCACGAAGTGGCTCATGCATTAGCCTTTCAACATGAACACCAACACCCAAACTTCCCTTATGAGTGGAAGCGACAGTTTATTGAAGAGGTTTGCATCAATCGACTCGTAAGAGCCTATAAGAAAATAAAAACAGATAAGTCTCCTGCCGAAATTGAGCAGACCATAGAAGATTCATGCGATCGTGATTTCTCTAAATTTACTCCCGAAGAAGTTACCGCCTCAGATATATTTGATGAGCGCTCAATAATGACCTACGAAGCCCCATCATCTGCTTTTATTAATGGTGCTGGTATTGATCGACACAACAAGCTTTCAGCTGCTGACCGTGAATGGGCTGCTAAAATATACCCATTTTAAATATAAATTTTAACCACTGTGGTTTTTATACTGATGCCACGCTAATAAAGTAAAAAAACCATTTATCAAAAACGGGCACACATATAAATGCGAGCATACTTAAATTCACCCAAAGAAAAAAAGGCAACCATTTTGTCTGACCCTCAGAATGGTAATACTTAAAAAACTCCCATAGAACTTTGAGCGCCAAAGGTAAAATTATAATTAAATAAAAAACATGGGTATTAACAAACCATGGAGCGGCTATCGCAACTCCAACATATGCGAAAGTGTATAAACCCACATGGTAGAGCGTTCTTTCAACACCTAACCGAAGGGGCAAAACCGGAAAGCCCCCTTTAGCATAATCATCTTTATAGCGTACAGCTAATGCCCAAAAGTGCGGCATTTGCCAAAGAAACATTATAAGAAATAAGTAAATACATTCAGGGGTCAATACAGATTCAACATTTGCCGAGTAACCAATAACTACAGGCATCGCACCAGGTATAGCACCTGGCACGGCGCCAAATGCCCACTTTTTCTTCCAATAGAGTGTATACAGCCCATTATAAAGCACCACGGTTGAAAGTGCCCAAAAAGCAGATGACGGTCGAATTAAATACAGCGCAAAAATACCGGCAAAACAAAATAAAATACCAAGCGCATAGGCCTGCCACGGCTCAATGTGACCTGCCGCTACCGGTCGCGTAGCCGTTCTTGGCATTTGTAAATCGAATTGCCACTCTTGCGCCTGGTTAAGTGCAAAGCTCCCCGCACTTACTAAATATAAACCTATAACAAGAAGTATAGGTTGAATCATATCAATTGCCTGGCCTACTGAAAAACTGGCCGCATAACCAGCGAGACCGCTGATCATGACGAATAGACCAATACCAAATTTTGTTAATTTAAAATACGACTTCACTTCTACGCCCCTATTAAAGGGAGATCATGGTCAGAGCGTCGGGTTTACATAAATGCGCGTGTAAATATCAAGCACACTGAATGAAAACATAACGATTAGAAAAAAGATCCCAGTCAAAAATATTACCAAATACAGTTTCTTGTCGTACTTAAGACCCATAAATATCGCAAGTACTAATACCGCTTTAATTGTCGCTATAGAAAATGCGATAAACGTATTAAACATACCAGCATCAAAGCCTGAAACAGGCTTTGCAACAGCAACTGTTAATACTGTTAGCACTAATAGTGCGCCCAGTACCTTCTGATATGAGCTAAGTGGCACTACATGATGCTCGCTATCTCCGTGAGATGATTGACTCATATTTTCTCCCTA
>JAGRAK010000229.1 GCA_020434645.1 Bdellovibrionales bacterium
GCACCAGGGAGGGGCTAATGGAAATCAATCAAACTCATAATACAAATCACACAGTTCCACTTCACGAAAGTGAGTCTTCGCTCATTTCAAATGTCTCAACTGAGCTAGATCCCAATCAGCTAGCCCTTTCAAAAGAATTCGACACAGAGGACGAGAGCCCCAAAGTTATGCGCGTTAAAAAACGCGACGGCACACTGCAAGCCGTGGATGTTACAAAAATTGTAAATGTCGTTATTGCGTGCTCCTCGGGATTGAAGCAAGTTGATCCTATGCGTGTTGCCACAAAAGTAATCAGTGGACTTTATGATGGCGCATCTACAAAAGAATTAGATGAACTCTGCATTCAAACAGCCTCACTTCTAATAGGCGAAGAACCCTCTTACTCAAAACTATCAGCTCGTTTACTTGCTCGATATATTGACGAAGAGGTAGCCAATCAAAACATTCGATCTTTTTATGACTCAGTCAAAAAAGGATTCGAAGTCGGCATAATTTCGACTGAGAAATTTGAATTTATAAAAGATAACAAAGAAGCTCTCAATATTATCATTGATGCCACACGCACTAAAAAGTTTGAATACTTTGGCCTTCGTACAGTTTATGATCGCTATTTATTAAAAGATCCTCATTCGCGAGAAGTTATCGAAACCCCTCAACATTTTTTTCTACGCGTCAGCTGCGGATTAGCTAAAAACTTTGAAGAAGCAAAAGAGTTCTATGAGCTCATTTCAAATTTAGATTATTTACCTAGCTCTCCCACTTTGTTTAATACAGCCACTCAACGCTCACAACTTTCGTCATGTTACCTACTCGACTCTCCCCTTGATGATTTGTCTTCGATCTATGATAAGTACAAAGACATTGCGCTTTTATCAAAGTTTGCTGGCGGCATCGGGATTTCATTTTCGCGCGTTCGTTCGAGAGGCTCATTAATTAAAGGCACCAATGGCCACTCAAATGGCCTTGTGCCCTGGCTTAAGACTCTTGACTCGTCTGTAGCGGCGGTCAATCAGGGCGGACGACGCAAAGGTGCTGCCTGCATCTATCTTGAAACCTGGCACGCTGATATAGAAGACTTTTTACAGCTTCGCGACAACACCGGAGACGAACAGCAACGCACTCACAACTTAAATTTAGCCAACTGGGTGCCAGATCTATTTATGAAACGTGTTGAAAGTGGTGACATGTGGTCGCTGTTTGACCCTAAAGACGTCCCACATTTTGTAGACTTATACGGAGCTGAATTTGAAGCCGCTTACAAAGAGGCCGAAGAGAAAAAACTATTCATAAAGCAAATTTCAGCCCGCGATTTGTATTCGCGCATGATGAAAACTTTAGCACAAACCGGCAATGGCTGGATGACTTTTAAAGATCCATCAAACTTGAGATGCAATCAAACCGGCACTCCAGGCACAGCCGTACATCTATCAAACCTTTGCACAGAGATTCTCGAAGTCACCAGTAACGAAGAAACCGCCGTTTGCAATCTTGGCTCTGTGAATCTTTCAAATCATGTTGTGAATGGCGAATTTGATTTTGAAAAACTGGCGCAAACTGTACGCATTGCCGTTAAGTATTTAGACCGTGTGATCGATATTAATTTCTATCCGATCCCCACAGCAAAATACTCCAACTCAAAATGGCGCCCGGTAGGCTTAGGCCTCATGGGACTACAAGATCTCTTTTTCAAAAAAGATCTGCCGTTTGATTCTGCCGAGGCCTTAAATTTATCTACTCAAATCCAAGAATGCATTTACTTCAACGCCCTTAAAACATCTTGTGAGCTCGCCGAAAAACATGGCGCCCACGAGAACTTCCCGCTCACGCGTGCTGCAAAGGGAGAGTTGCAGTTTGATAGCTGGGGAGTTGTACCCGAAGATATGGAAAAGTGGGAAAAACTACGTCGCAAAATTAAAAAAGTGGGGTTAAGAAACTCACTCATGATTGCTATCGCTCCTACAGCGACAATTGCTTCAATCACCGGAGCCTATGAAGCCACCGAACCACAAGTGTCAAACCTGTTTAAACGCGAGACATTGTCTGGCGAATTTATTCAGATTAATCGCTACTTAGTTGAAAAACTAAAGGCCCTGAATCTTTGGACAGAAGATATGCGAAATAAAATCAAAACGTCTGAGGGCTCTATCCAGGCCATTACTGAAATTCCAGAATCTGTACGAAAAGTATTTAGAACAGTTTGGGAGCTCCCACAAAAGGCATTAATAGATTTAGCTGCGGCTCGCGGTCCATATATTGACCAAAGCCAGAGTCTCAATTTATTTATTGAGTCCCCGTCTATAGGTAAGCTCTCCAGCATGTATATGTATGCCTGGAAGGCCGGTGTCAAAACCACTTACTATTTGCGCTCACGTCCTGCGACTAAAATTTCGCAAGTCATAAATACAGCAGGATCAAGCACACAATCTGTTGAGTCTAAAAAGACTTATACAGAAGATGAAGCTCTGATCTGCTCACTTGAAAACCCCGAGTCTTGCGAGGCTTGTCAGTAAATTTTTAAAAGAAATATTAGGAGACTACTAAAATGATTTTAGATCCAGGCTTTAACCTAACACTGCGCCCGATGAAGTACCCAGGTTTTTATGAAATGTATAAAAACGGGATTAAAAACAATTGGACAGTTGAAGAAGTTGATTTCAGTTCTGACATCAAAGATTTACATTCAAAGCTGAATCCGGCGGAACGCTTTTTAATTCAGCGCCTAGTGGCTTTCTTTGCCACCGGCGACTCAATTGTAGGCAACAACCTTGTACTCAATCTCTATAAGCACATCAATTCACCCGAGGCTCGTCTTTATCTCTCTCGCCAGCTTTTTGAAGAAGCTCTACATGTTCAGTTTTACCTGACACTTCTTGATACTTATATTCCTGAGCCTAAAGAGCGCGAAGCGGCTTTTGCTGCAATTGATAATATCCCGTCTATTAAAAACAAGGGACAGTTTTGCTTTAAATGGATGGATTCAATCCAAACTCTAGATAAACTAACGACTCTCGAGGATAAAAGAAAATTCATAATGAACCTCACCTGTTTTGCAAGTTGCATTGAGGGCTTATTTTTCTTCGGTGCCTTTGCCTACGTTTATTTTTTACGTTCGAAAGGATTACTAAACGGTCTTGCCTCAGGCACCAACTGGGTGTTTCGTGATGAATGCAATCACATTGATTTTGCTATGGAAGTCATTAAGATCGCCCGAGAAGAAGAGCCTAAACTTTTTGATAGCCGCATGAATGACATGATCAAGGTCATGATGGAAGAAGCCATTCAGTGTGAACTCACTTTTGCTCAAGAAATTTTATCTCAGGGGCTTGCAGGTCTCTCGCTTAAAGACATGAAAACATATTTACAGTTTACAGCCGACCAGCGCTTAGAGCGTTTGCAAATCCCGGCTCAGTACAAAGTGCGAAATCCATTTGACTTCATGGAGCTTCAAGGCGCGCAAGAGCTCACTAATTTTTTTGAACGCCGAGTCTCAGCTTACCAAGTCGGCGTCACAGGCGAAGTGGCATTTGACGAGAGCTTTTAAAACTGGTCTACATGATTGTGGTTTTCGGTTTTGAATTGTCACTCAGTGACTGTCCGAAATGCTCCCAATAGCCCGGATATAGCCCCGGGATTTATCTATTAATATTAAAAAATGCACTGATTATTACTTGCCGGGTAGCAGTCGGCGATTGTGAAAATTAGC